>CANQGC010000296.1 GCA_947600345.1 uncultured Clostridia bacterium | reverse complement strand
CTCTTCGCCCTGGCAAACCTATATCTGGCCGACAAGCGCAGCCTGCCGGCCTGAGTAGGTTTTGTCCGGAGCAGGAATTTACCAATGGTCTGGCATTTTGCTTGATGCCATGGCTCATTCCCCTTGCGGTGGTGCCTTTTATGCGGTGTTGCCTTAAGCAGGTCCGGGCAGCGCCCGAATGGGTCTGGGCGGAGCCCAGCGTCGGCCCGCGGTGTAAAATCATGCTCGACAATTCGAACAAAGGCCTCATCGCCTCCAATCCGCGGGCCGACGGCGGCGCGGGGTAGGTTCGGGCAGCAAAAGCTGCCCGAACCAGACAGCCGCCACTAACTCGCAGGCGAAGCCTGCCCCGTTCCCCCGCGAGTCGTTTATTCCCTACAGCGCTGCCACCTCAAACCACCTCATGGTTGAAATCTTCCTCCCAATCCTGTATAATGATTAAGTGAATGCAACTGGGAGGGATCGCCATGTTCATTGCCGACGCCCACTGCGACGCGCTGTTCAAGATCGCCGTCATGGGCCGTGCTCCTTCGGAATGCACCGTGACACCAGAATCGCTGTGCGGGGGCGGCGTGGGCTTGCAGACCTTCGCCATGTTCTCCTTTCTCGAGCGGCCCGATCCCCACGCGGACGGGCTTGCCATGTTCGCCGCATACCACGCGCTGCCGCTGCCCAGGCTGGACGGCAAACTGCCCGACGCGCCGCCGTCGGAGCTCAGCGCGATCCTCTCGATGGAGGGCGGCGAGATATTGAACGGCGAAATCTCCGCGCTGGACGAGTTTCCCGGCGTGCGCCTGATCGCGCTGACCTGGAACTTCGAAAACCAGATCGGCACGCCCGCCGCGAAGAATTCCGCGGAGGGCCTGAAGCCCTTCGGCTTCGAGCTGATCCGGGAGATGGACCGCCGGGGCATCGCCGTCGACGTTTCACACCTCAACGAGGCCGGCTTCTGGGACGCAATCGAGCGCGCGAAGATTCCGCCGCTGGCCTCCCACTCCAACTGCCGCTGGCTGTGCGACGTGCCGCGCAATTTGACGAAGCGGCAGGTACAGGCGCTGATCGAGCGCCGGAGCTTCATCGGCGCGAACTTCTTCAGCGAATTCCTGGCCCAGGGCCGGCCCGCGACCATCGAGGACGTGGCCAACCACATCGACGCCATCTGCGAGCTGGGCGGCGAGGACATCGTCGGCTTCGGCTCGGACTTCGACGGCATCCGGGCCTGGCCGGAGGAGCTGGCCTCCCCGCTGGATTTCCCGAAGCTCATGGATGTCCTCGCCCGGCGCGGCTATACACAGGCGCAGTTAACCGGCATCGCGGGCATGAACTACTGGCGATACTTGAAGGAAGCGGAACATGCGTAAGACCATCGGCATACTGGCCCACGTGGACGCGGGCAAGACCACCTTCTCCGAGCAGGCGCTCTACCGCCTGGGCGCGATTCGCAGCGCCGGAAGGGTCGACCACGGCGACAGCTTCCTCGATCAGCATCCCATCGAAAGGGAGCGGGGCATCACGGTGTTCGCCGACCAGGCGATCATCGACCGCGGCGGCGACCGCTGGTACTGGGTCGACACCCCCGGCCACACGGACTTCGCCGCCGAGATGGAGCGCGCGCTCCCGGCGCTGGACTTCGCCGTGCTGATCGTCAGCTGCCCCGACGGCGTGGAGGGCCACACGGAGACCATCTGGCAGTTGCTGGAGCGCTACCGGATTCCCACGCTGATCTTCGTCAACAAGATGGACCGGCCCGACGCGGACTTCGACGCCTGCCTGCGCCAGATGCGCGCGCTGCTCTCGCCGGACGTGGCCGACTTCCGCGGCTTCGACGGGCAGGCGATGGATCAGACCGCCATCGAGGCCGTAGCAGAGCGCGACGAGGCGCTGCTCGACCGTCTGATGGAGGACGACTGCGACTTCGCCGCCTGGCGAAGCGGCCTGGCCCGGGAGCTGCGCGAGCGGCGCGTCTTCCCCGCCTTCGCCGGGGCGGCGCTGACCGGGGAGGGCATCGAAGCCTTCCTCGCCGCGATGGACGCCATCACCGACACGGACTACGATGCGAAGCTCGATCTCCCCCCGGCCGCGCGGGTCTACAAGGTTCGCCACGACGCCCAGGGCGCGCGGCAGGTGTATATGAAGCTTCTCCAGGGCAGGCTGCGGGTGAAGGACGAGCTGCAAACCCCCGGCGGTCCGGTGAAGATCAACGCGCTGAAGCTGCGCCACGGCGGGCGGGATATCGCCGTGAACGAGGCCCGGGCGGGCGATCTGGCCGTCGTTCCAAGCCTGCCCGGCGTCCGCGCGGGCGACGGCGTGGGCGCGCTGGCGGGGGATTACCTGGGGCCCGCCCTGGCGCCGATGCTGGAGGTGTCGGTGGAGGCGGACGGGTCCGTGCCCCAGGCCAGGCTGCTCGAGGCGCTGCGGACGCTCGAGGCCGAGGACCCGGCGCTGACGCTGGACGCGCGCGGCGGCGGAATCGGCCTGCGGGTGATGGGCGGCATACAGACGGAGATCCTGGCGCGGCTGATGCGGGAGCGCTTCGGCATCGGCATAAGCTTCGGCCCGCCGCGCATCCTGTACATGGAGACGGTGGACGCGCCGTCGCTGGGCGTGGGCCACTACGAGCCGCTGAAGCACTACGCCGAGGTCTGGCTGCGGCTGGCTCCCGGCGAGCGGGGGAGCGGGATCACCTTCGCCTCCCGCTGCCACGTGGACGACCTGGCCCTCAACTGGCAGCGGCTGATCGAGACCCACGTGTTCGAGCGCGTCCATCCCGGCGTGCTGACGGGCGCGCCGCTGACCGACGTGCGCGTGGAGCTGATCGCCGGGCGGGCGCACCTGAAGCACACCGAGGGCGGCGACTTCCGCGAGGCCACCTACCGGGCCATCCGCTGCGCGCTGATGAACGGCAGGCCCCGGCTGCTGGAGCCGGTCTGCCGCTTCTCGCTGCGCTTCCCCGCCGAGAGCTACGGCAGGGTCGCGGGCGACCTGAACCGCATGCAGGCCGACGCGCTGCCGCCGGAGGCCGTGGGCGAGTGGATGCGGCTCGAGGGCAGCTGTCCCTACCGCCGCTTCGCGGGCTACCCGGAGGAGTTCCGAGCGCTGACCCACGGGCGCGGCGGCATCCAGCTGCGGCTGGAGCGCTACGCCCCGGTGCCGGATGCGGACGCCGGCGCGATCATCTCCGCCGCGAACTACGACCCGATGGCCCAGGATTCCCCCGATTCCGTGTTCTGTTCCCACGGCGCGGGCCACGCCGTGCCCTGGCACGAGGCGCTGGAATGCGCCCACTGCGAAGTAAATCTCTCCGAATGGGAGGCTGATGCTCATGAAGAGTGAGAATCCCTGGACCACCCGCCGCGTGGCGGGGCTGATCGCCTTCGGCGTGCTGCTCTACGCCGCCGCCATGAACCCGGGCGTCATCGGCGACGCCTGCGGCTGGCTGTTTTCGCTGGCCTATCCGATCCTGATGGGCCTGGGGTTCGCGCTGATCCTGAACGTGCCCATGCACGGCTTCCAGCGCGTGCTGGACAGGCTGGACCGCGGCGGCAGGCTGAAGCCCGGGCTCAAGCAGGGGCTTTCGCTGCTGCTGGCGGTGATCTGCGTGCCGGTGGTGCTGTTCGTGCTGATCCGCTTCATCGTGCCGCAGTTCGTCTCCGCCGTGACCAACGCCATCGACATCGTGCAGAGCAATGAGGACGTCATCGCCTCCTTCATCGCCCGCACGGGCATTGACGCGTCGCTCATCACCCAGAAGCTCCACGAGCTCGGCACCTGGATCAACGCCAACCTGGGCCGCATCGCGGGCTCCACGCTCAGCGCGGCCATGGACGTGTTCAGCTCCGTGGCGGACGTGGTGCTGGCGCTGATCCTGGCCATTTACCTGCTGGCGGACAAGGCCGCGCTCAAGCGCCGGGCCTCCCG
>CANQGC010000295.1 GCA_947600345.1 uncultured Clostridia bacterium | reverse complement strand
GACGCTGGAGCGCTACAAGAGCATCGGCCCGGACGATCTTCGCGCCAACTACAAGTACTTCCTGGACGCCGTCATCCCCGTTTGCGAGGAGTGCGGCGTGGTGATGGCCTGCCATCCGGACGATCCCGCCTGGCCCATCTTCGGCCTGCCGCGCATCGCCCACAGCCAGGAGGACTACGACAAGATCATCGCCCTGCACGACTCCCCCAGCAACACCGTCTGCCTCTGCACCGGCTCGCTGGGCTCCAACCCGGACAACGACATCCCCGCCATCATCCGCCACTTCGGCAATATGAACCGCATCGGCGCGATGCACGTGCGCAACGTCAAGTACCTGGGCCACCACAAGTTCCGCGAGGCGGCGCACCTGTCCAGCACAGGCGACCTGGATCTGTTCGAGATCATGAAGGCCATCTACGACACCTGCCCCGACACCTACATCCGGCCTGACCACGGGCGCATGATCTGGGACGAGGTGGGCAGGCCCGGCTATGGCCTCTACGACCGCGCGCTGGGCGCGACCTATCTCAACGGCCTCTGGGAGGCCATCGACAAGATGTCCAAGTGAGGAGGCGATTCCCTTGAAACTCAACTACGCGGGCATTCAGGACCGCGCGGCCTGGGAGGCCGCCGGGATCGCGCTGCCCGAATTCGACTGGAAGGCGATGTGCGCCGAGACCGAGGCGCGCCCCACCTGGGTGCACTTCGGCGCGGGCAACATCTTCCGCGGCTTCATCGCGCGCCTGCAGCAGTCGCTGCTCAACCGGGGCCTGGTGAAGGGCGGCATCGTCGCCGCGGACACCTTCGACTTCGACATCATCGACAAGATCTACAAGCCCTTCGACAGCATGACGCTGATGGTCAGCCTGCTGCCCGACGGCTCCATGAAGAAGGAGGTCGTGGCCTCCATCGCCAGGGGCCTGCGCGCCGGAAGCGCCCACCCGGAGGACCTGGAGGAGCTCAGGAAGATCTTCCGCAACCCCTCCCTCCAGATGGCGAGCTTCACCATCACCGAGAAGGGCTACGCGCTCAAGAACATCCAGGGCCAGTTCTTCCCCTTCGTGGAGGCGGACTTCAAGAACGGCCCGGCGAACTGCTCCCACGCCATGAGCATCGTCGCGTCGCTGCTGCTCTCCCGCTTTGAGGCCGGAGCCGCGCCCATCGCCATCGTGAGCATGGACAACTGCTCCCACAATGGCGAGAAGCTGCGCGCCAGCGTGATGACCGTGGTGGACAAGTGGCTGGAGAACGGCTTCGTGAGCGAGGCGTTCGCCGCCTGGGTGCGCGACGAATCGAAGGTCTCCTTCCCCTGGTCGATGATCGACAAGATCACCCCGCGCCCGGCGAAGGTCGTGGAGGAGGCGCTCGCCAGGGACGGCGTGGAGGACATGGCCGCCATCGTGACGAGCCGCAACACCTTCATCGCCCCCTTCGTCAACGCCGAGCAGCCCCAGTACCTGGTCATCGAGGATCGCTTCCCCAACGGCCGGCCGCCGCTGGAAGAGGCCGGCGTCTACATGACCGACCGGGACACCGTGAACAACACCGAGAAGATGAAGGTGACGACCTGCCTGAACCCGCTGCACACGGCGCTGGCGGTGTACGGCTGCCTGCTGGGCTACAACTCCATCGCCGCCGAGATGCGCGATCCGGAGCTCAAGGCGCTGGTGGAGAAGATCGGCTACGACGAGGGCATCCCGGTGGTGGTCGACCCGAAGATCCTCAGCCCCATGGACTTCATCCACGAGGTCGTGGACCAGCGCCTGCCGAACCCCTTCATCCCGGACGCGCCCCAGCGCATCGCCACGGACACCAGCCAGAAGGTCGCCATTCGCTTCGGCGAGACGATCAAGAGCTACGTCGCCCGGCCCGACCTGGATCCCGCCACGCTGGAGTTCATCCCGCTGGCCATCGCCGGCTGGCTGCGCTACCTGCTGGCCGTGGACGACGCGGGCGAAGCGATGGCCTGCTCGGGCGACCCGATGCTGGAGACGCTGCAGGGCCAGCTCGCGGGCGTGAAGCTCGGCGAGCCGAAGAGCGCGCAGGGCAAGCTCTCCCCCATCCTCTCCAACGCGACGCTGTTCGGCGTCGACCTGAGCGCCGTGGGCCTGGGCGAGAAGATCGAGGGCATGTTCCGCGAGCTGATCGCCGGACCCGGCGCCGTGCGCGCCACGCTCCAGAGGCACCTGGGTTGATCCACAAACCCACCGGCCGGACGCGAGCCCGGCCGGTTTTCTTTGGCCGGGGGCTTGACCTTCGGCAGCAAATCTTGTATACTAGTAAGGCTGGCACAATACTGACACAATCGTGAGGTGATGCGCATGCGCCTGCTGGATCGGCTTCCGCAGGAGACGGACCGGGCCTACGCGTTGCGAAACATCAAGGAGAACATCATCAGCCTGGACCTGGCGCCGGGCAGCCAGATCAGCGAAAACGAGCTCGCCTCTCAAATGTCCCTGTCCCGCACGCCGGTGCGCGAGGCACTGATCGAGCTTTCGCGGGTGAGCATCGTGCGCATCGTGCCCCAGAAGCGCAGCACGGTGGCGCTGATCGACTACGATCTGATCGACCAGGCCAGCTTCATGCGCTGCGTGCTGGAGTGCGCGGTGGTGGAGCTCAACTGCGGCATGGCGACGGCGGAGCAGCTCTCGCGCTTGGACGAGAATATCCGGCTGCAAAACCTCTACCTGGAGAGCGGCAACTTTGCCGCGCTGATGGCGCTGGACGACCAGTTCCACGAGATGCTCTTCGAGATCGCCCAGAAGTCGCAGATCTTCTTCATGGTGCAGACGATGTTCATCCACTTCAACCGCGTGCGGAGAATGGCGCTGGGCAGCGTAAAGGACCTCAAGATCGTGCGGGACCACGCGCAGATCCTCGCGGCCATCCGCGGCCGGGACGCGGCGGAGGCGAAGCGCCTGATGGAGGCGCACCTGAGCCGCTACCGGGAGGACGCGCAGCAAATTCGCGAAACCTACCCCCAGTACATGGGGGAGCGCGCATGCAAGGAGGCATAGTTATGCACTTCTATCCGGAAAAGCACCAGCGCTGGGTCGAGTACGCCCAGACCATTCCCGAGGAGACCGGGCCCGGCGTCACGCGCCGCATACTGGCCTACACCGACGGCCTGATGTGCGTGGAGAACACGTTTGAGAAGGATGCCGTCGGCGCGCTGCACAGCCATCCGCACACGCAGATTACCTATGTGCTCTCCGGCGCCTTCGCCTTTGAGATCGGCGGCGAGACGCGGATCGTGCGCATGGGGGATACGCTGCTCAAGGAGGATGGCGTGGTGCATGGGTGCAGGTGTCTGGAGGCGGGAAAGCTGCTGGACATATTTGTGCCGATGCGGGAGGATTTTTTGGAAGGGAAATAATATCGCACTGGGAGTGATGGAGCCGCTGCGGATTGCAGCGGCTCTGGTTTTGCGATTGTTCTCTGGATTGCTGACTTTGGCAGTTGGCGAAGGGGGTATGAGAGTTAGTGGCGGACTCTTTTGGACAGGGAAGCCGTATGGCTTCCCTGTCCAAAAAATCGCCGCGTCGGCCCGCGGTATGGGGGCGATGGAGCCTTTGTGCGCATTGCCTTACTTTCATTTGATACCCGCGGGCCGACTGGGGTTACGGGGCTACGCTGGGCGCTGCCCAGACCTGCTTAAGGGACGCTGTCCCTTAAGAATTCCTGCCAAGGAACCTGAGGTTCCTTGGATTCTCCCTTCTGCTGCCGCCTGCTAAATGACGGACTCGGGCCCCGTAGATGGGGCCCGAATCCTGCCTTTCTTCCTCTTCCCTCACGGCTGCTTGCCGATGTACGCCAGGATTCCTCCGTCGACGTAGAGGATGTGGCCGTTAACGAAGTTCGAGGCGTCCGAGGCCAGGAAGATCGCCGAGCCCATCAGGTCTTCCGGCGTGCCCCATCTTGCGGCGGGGGTCTTCGATACGA
>CANQGC010000294.1 GCA_947600345.1 uncultured Clostridia bacterium | reverse complement strand
CGGCCTCCTCGACGATCACGCCGTCCTCGTCCATGGGCATGGGCACGACGTTCGCGCCGTACATGCGCATGGCCTGGATCGCGCCCAGGAAGGTCGGGCTCTCGGCGAGGATCGCGTCGCCGGGGTCGATCAATGCCTTGATGAGCAGGTCGAAGGCCTGGGACGAGCCCTGGGTGGGCAGTATGTTGTCCGCCGTGCAGCGCACGCCGGCGGTCTCGCGCAGGTACTTGGCGGTCTGCTCGCGCAGGCCCGGCAGGCCGTCGGTGGCGCCGTACTGGAGCACGGACGTGCCGAAGCGGTCGATGGCCTCGGCGGCGATCTCGCGCACCACGTCGGGCTCCAGCGCCCGGTTGGACGGGTTGCCGCCGGCGAAGGAGATCATGCCCGGCTTGCCCAGGAGCTTGAAGATATCGCGGATGGCGCTGCCGCTGATGTCCCGGATATTCCTCGAGAAGTATTCCTCTGAAAATCGCATAGATTCCACCCCACTTTACGGAAAAGAATACCACAGTCCCTGCCGCCGCGTCAAGGGAAAAACCGCAAAACCGCGCAAAAAAGCGCCGCTGCGGGCACTTTCCTCCGCCGCGGCGCTCCTGCTCAGAACGAAGCGAAGCATTCCAGTGGAATGCTTCGCTTCGAATGTGTTCGGATCAGCTCGCCCGGCGAACCGCGGACTTGCTCACATAGCCGACGGCGCTGCCGTCCTCGCTGTAGAACAGATAGTTATCGCCGTTCATGCCCGCCAGATAGACGGTGATGCCCGCGGCCAGCGTGCCGGTATAGTAGGTGTGCTTCCGATAGGAGTTCTTCGTCAGGAAGCGGATCGAGGATGCCTCGGTCGTCACGGCCTTGATGCGATTGTTGAACTCAATGTTCTTGAGGCGCGCATAGCCGGTCTTGCCCTTATAGGAGATCTTCGCCCAGCCACTCCGGACGCCCTTGACCGTGATGGATGTGCCGCGGCGAAGCGTGCCGACGCGGCCACTGCCCACGGAGCGGTAGACTGCCATGGAAGGAGCGAACACCTTTGCGCTTCTGGACGCCGCCAGCGCGCTTCCGCCCAGCATCGCCACCACCAAAATCAAAGCGATCATCGCCCTAAAAATCATCTTCTTACGCATCTTTCGTACTCCTTCTGGCTACACAGCCCTGAATTATGACAATAAAAACATCTTTTTGTACCTTTTATTTTAATATTCCGACGCTCAAAAGTCAAGATGTACCGCCTCTTTATTTGTTAATTTTTTTCCGCACCCGCTTCTGCCCCTCAGAGCAGGCGCAGGTCGCGGCCCGAGAGCCGCATCGCGACGCCCAGGCTTCGGTCCAGCACCCGGCTGGCCACGCGCTCGCCGTAGTGTTCGTTGAGCTGCACGGGGTCCAGGTTAGTGGCGATCACCGTGTGGCGGCGGGCGGCCATGCGCTCGTTGAGCAGCGTGAACAGGTACTCGACCGTCACGTTGCGCATCATGGGCTCGCTGCCCAGGTCGTCGATCAGCAGCAGCGGCGCGGCGATCAGGTCGGCGAAGCCGCGCTCGTCCGGGGAGTTCGCCATGTGCTGGCGGCGCATCGCCTCGAACATGCGGAAGGCCGTCACACGCACCGCGGGGAAGCCCCGGCTGGCCACGCGCTCGTAGATGCAGTTGAGCAGGAAGGTCTTGCCCAGGCCGCCGCTGCCGGTGAGCAGCAGGTTCAGATACTTTGTATGCGGGAAGCTGTCCGCGTAGTCCTCGCAGGCGCGGCGGATGGCGAGCATCTGCGCGCGCTGGCCGCCCTCCTCGGGGAATACGCTCGGATCGAAGCGCTCGAAGCGCTGCTCGTCTGTGCCCGCCATGGAGCCGTCCTCGTGCATCCTGCGCCGAAGCTCCGCCTCGAAGCAGTCGCAGAAGCGCGCGGGCGCGTCGCCCACGTAGCCGGTGTCCTTGCAGATTTCGCAGCGGTAGCGCGGCTCCAGGTAGTCCTCGGGGAAGCCCGCGGCCCGCAGCCTGCGGCGAATCTCGCCGTTGTTGAAGATGCCCCGCTGGCGCATCTGCTCCGCCAGCGCGCGGCGCTCGGCCTCGCTCTCGATCGTCATGATCCGCTTCAGCGCGTCGAAGGCCAGGCTCCGGCTCTCCTCGCGGATGCGGGCGATCTCCGGGTCGGCGCGCTCCGCCTCGGCGATGCGCGCGTCCTGCTCCCGCTCGTTCTGGGCGCGGCGGGCCTGATACTCGCTCAGCAGCTCGCGCACGCAGTCCGCCCTGGTCACTTGGCCTCGCCTCCCTCCGGGTAGTCCTTGCTGGGATCGTAGTAGAAGTCGTCGCCGAAGTCGGCGGCGCTGTAGGCGTGCTGCTGGTAGTTCCGGGCGGGCGCGGCGCCCCCCGCCGGAGCCGCCTCCTTCGCCCTTCGCGCGCCCTCGGCGCGGGCGGCCTCTGGGGTGGCGATGCCCGCCTGCTTCCAGTTGGAGAGCAGCTTGTCCATGTACGGAAGCGGCGCGCGTGCGCCCTTCGCCAGCTCCGCCGCGCAGAGGATCAGCTCCGGCGAGTGGTTGGCCCGCCAGGCCTCGTAGCGCTCCAGGTCGCCCATGTTCGGCCTGCGCTCGACGCCCGCCGCCTTCAGCACCGCGGCCATCTCGCCGTTGCGGCGCTGCATTTCGGCGATGTAGCGCTCGGCCTCGGCGCGGGTGCGCACCCCGGCGTCGCCCCAGGAGTTGAGCATCCACTCCAGATCGGCGAACTGGCGCTTGTTCTTCCGGGCGCACTGCACGGCGGCCAGGCGCACGGTCTCGGGCTCGAAGCCCCGATCGAGGAATTCGCCGTAGACCTTCGCCTGCTCCGGCGTGGGCGTGGAGGACGCCGCGTTGAGCTCCCGCAGCACTCCCTTGAGCGCCTCGAAGTTGGGATTCGCCCCCCGCTCCATGCGCGCCTTCAGTATGGCGTCCAGGTAGGCGATGGACGGCGCGCGTGACTTGGTCGTCTCGCCGCAGGCGTCCAGCACGTCCTGGGTGCTGAGCTTCCACTCGCCGATCCAGCGGCGCACGTCGTCGAGCTCGTTCACCGTGGGCTTCCTGCCGATGGAGAGCTGCTTGAGCACGGCGGTTGCCATATCGTAGACCTGCTGGTCGTAGGAGATGGCCCGCTCCACGTCCCCGGCGGTGTGGATGCCGCGCTCGGCCCAGTCCAGCGCCCGCTTGTCGGCGCGCTTGAACACGGAGGCGCTCCTCTTCCCGCCGGGCTGGCGCAGCTCGTACTCCACGAGCTTGAGGGCCGCCTCCTCGGTGAAGCCCAGCAGCGTCAGCCAGTCGTTGGCCATGCGGTACTGCCGGGGCTCGAGCAGCTCGCTCTCGCCGAACAGCGCCTGGAGCGAGGAGTTGAACTTCCGGTACTTGTAGTAATCCTGATCGGCCTGGGCGCGCACGGCGACCCCGGCGCGCAGCGGCGGCATGGCGTAGCTGGCGGGGCGGTCGCTGAGCTTCTCGGCCAGGCCCTGCTGCTCCCAGTAGGACATGGCGTTGAGCACGGCGTCCTCCTCCATGTGCAGCGCCTTGGCCACGTCCGCCAGCTCGCCCCCGAGCTCCGGGTGCTGGCAGAGCATGCGGGCGTAGAGGTACACCCGCACGAACCCCTCCGGCGCATCGGGCATGTACTCCAGCAGAAACATGTTGTCGATGGGCGTGGCGTCAAACATCGCCGCATCCTTGGAGTATCCGCAAAACATAGCAGACCTTCCCCTCCTCGTATGCAATAATGATAGCATAAATTCATCAAAATGAAAAGAGGGAGAAATTATGCGCTGGCGCGAAGCGCCGGGCAGGAGGTGGAACTCACCTCCTGCCCGGCGGCAGGGGTGCCCTGCCGGGCACATGGACGCCTCACGGCGTTTGCCGCCTCCGGCGGCAGGGGTTTGGGAATCTCCACTGGAGATTCCCTTCATCGGCGGCCTTGCAGGCCGCCGATGCCCGCCTGCGGGCGGAGGCCCCT
>CANQGC010000293.1 GCA_947600345.1 uncultured Clostridia bacterium | reverse complement strand
CTCTCGACTTACCTCCAGTAAGCCTTCGAGCTTTGCAATTGCATCTGACGAAAAATTCATTCGCCTGCCGACCACCTCCTTTGCGCGGTGTTGCCTTAACTTTCCAATCTATCTTCATTTTAAGGAAATTCCCTCGGAAGTCAACGCATACCGTGGAAAGATTGTGAGAAATGCACGAGGCTTTTCCACTTGTGAAAAACTTTTGAAGATGTGTGCGGCGAGTATATTTATCGCACATGAAGCGCATACTCTAAATCATCAAGGGTTTGGAGGAGACAAGGAATGGAGCAAGCGATTTCAAAGATGGGCAGGCGCACGGGCTGGAGCGAGAGCGAAAACAAGCTGCTCTGGGAGACCGCCGACGAGGCGCAGCAGCAGGGGCTGCCGCTGAAGGCCGTGTTTGAGCAGATCGCGGAGCAGACGGGCCGCAGGCCCAACAGCATTCGCAACTACTACTACGCCCAGGTGCGCTCCCGGGAGGACGGCGCGAGCCACGCGGCCCGCTTCGTGCCCTTCACCCAGGAGGAGGTGGACTGGCTGATGGAGCAGGTGCTCATCGCCCGCGCCGAGGGCCAGAGCGTGCGCAGCTGCCTGCAGAAGCTCTCCGGCGGCGACCACAGCCTGATGCTGCGCTACCAGAACAAGTACCGCGCCGTGATCAAGAGCCGCCCGGACTACGTGCGCGCGCTGGTGGATAAGCTCAACGGCGAGGGCATCGCCTGCGACGCGCCCCAGGTCAACCACCGCGTGCGCAGCGATTTGAACGCCTCCTGCGAACAGATGATGAGCGAGGCCCAGCGCGCGGGCGACCCGGAGCTGGCCCGCGCCTGCGACGTATTCACCAAGTACCTGCGCGAGCGCCGGGGCGCCGAGGCGGGGGAGCGGCTGAACGCGGCCGTGGCGGGGCTGGTGGATTCGATCAAGGATTTCCTCGCGCTGAGCGAGGCGGAGCGCGGCGGCGCGCTGGCCGGCTTCTGCGATGCGCTGGCCGAGCGCATCGGCGCGGTGGAGGCGGAGCTGATGTGATTCGCGCGCGGGAAGCGCGAGGAGGGGGAGGCGAGGCCCCGGCCCATTGGGCCGGGGCCTCGCCCGCCGAAGGGGCCGCGCGGCGCGCCATTTTGGTTACAAGGCAGAAACAGAATCTGGTTTGTTTTAAACGTCCGAAGCGGCCTTCTGCAATGCGGGGCTGCCCGGGCGCGGCGGTGTAGCGGGGCTCGCGCGGGTCGGATTTTCCCAACTGAGGCAGAATTTTAGTTGTTTTTTCGTTTTATTGCATTTCTGGCGCCATATCATCATTTCTTTGCTTGCAATTCTGCGAAAGAAGCGTATAATAGTAACCGGAGTATTGGTTACAGAGGATGAGCTTTTCGATGGAAACGAGCGGTCAGGCGCGCGCGGCGCTGCTGGTGGGAATGGCGGGCATGTGTTGGAGCTTTGCCGGGGTGCTGAGCCGGTTCACCCGGTGGAGCGCGCTGACGCTGGCGGGCTACCGGGCGATCATCTGCGTGCTGTTGCTGGCGGCGATCCGCAAGAGCTTCCGGCCGAGGAACACCCGCTGGAACTGGATCGGCGCGCTGGGCGTGGCGGCGACGTCCACGCTGTTCATGTTCGCCAACAAGCTCACCAGCGCGGCCAACGCCATCGTGCTGCAGTACGCCATGACGGCCATCGTGATCCTGGTGCAGATCGTCTTCTTCCACATCCGGCCGCGCAGGCTGGACGTGGGCGCGGCGGCGCTGGTGATGCTGGGCGTGGTGCTCTGCTTCTGCCAGGGCCTGAGCCGGGGGCGCTTCTTCGGCGATCTGATCGCCTTCGCCTCGGCGTTCACCTGGGCGATCGTGTTCCTGGCGGCGCGGATGCCGGGCGTGGATGCGCTCAGCTACGCCTACCAGGGCAACCTGCTCACCAGCCTCTGCCTGCTGAACATGCCCTTCGATCCGGCGGTTCGCGCCGGTGGGGCGGCCGGCTGGCTGGTGCCCACGGCGATGGGCCTGTGCCTGGGGCTCGGCTACGTCTGCTTCGCGCTGGGCATGCGGTCGAAGATTTCGCCCACGGTGGCGGCGGTGGTGGCCAATATAGAGCCGGTGCTCAACCCCATGTGGGTGCTGATCTTCCTGGGCGAGGCGCCGGGAGTGCTCTCCTGCCTGGGCGCCGCGCTGGTGCTGGTCACGGTCACGGCCTACTCCATACTCAGCGTGCGCTCCGCGCGCCAGTAAGTTATTGCTGAAGCATTGCCAAATTGTTGCCGATCTATTGCAAAGAAAGTGTAGCAAAAAAACCGAGAAGGCGGAATTGAAAGCGATGCCGGATTATGGTACACTATAAGATGAAGAATCAAATGGAGGAATCTGATATGCGGAAGCTGCGGCAGGCGGTTCGCTGTGTGGTCGCGGGGCTCTTGTCCTTGGTGGTATTCTTCGGGGCGATGCTGGCCTCCTATGCGCTGTACGCCGACATCCACTGGCCCGGCCTGGTCGGGGATCAGGTGGAATCCAGGGGCGGCCTGACGCTGGACATCAGCAACGCCGCGGCGGGATACGTGATGGCCCGGGGAGAGGAGAGCAACAAGCGCCTCAAGCTGCGCGTGAGCAAGGGCGGAAGCACGCTCACCTACGACATCAACACCTCCGGAGACTATGAGACCATACCGCTGCAGATGGGCAGCGGCAGCTACGATTTTGAGCTCTTCCGCAACGTGGAGGGTAAGAAGTACGCCGCGGACGGCTCGGTGAGCTTTGAGGTGGAGCTGATCAACGAGTACGCCTCCTTCCTGCTGCCCAACCAGTACGTGAACTACAACGAGTACTCCGAGGCCGTGCGCATCTCCGATGAGATCTGCGCGGGGCTGGAGACCGATGCCGAGAAGCTGGAGGCCGTTCGCAACTACGTGGTCAACAACTTCAGCTACGACTTCAACAAGGCGGCGACCATCAAGTCGGGCACGCTCCCCAGCATCGATGAGCTGCTGCAGAACCGCGCGGGCATCTGCCAGGACATCGCCGCGTTCACGGCCTGCGTGCTTCGCGTGCAGGGCATACCCACACAGATGGTGATCGGCCAGGCGAACCGCTACTACCACGCCTGGAACAACGTGCTGATCGACGGCGAGTTCCGGCGCATCGACCTGACGGCGGAGATCAATTCCATCTATGAGGGCGTGAGCTACACCCCCGAGCGCTACTACTGATCAATTAGGAGGTGCGACGATGAAGGACGTCATTCGCATTCAAATGATGGATACCTTCACCATCTATGTCAACGAACAGGCGGCCGAGCATGTGTTCAGCCGCTCCCGCAAGGGCATGGCGCTGGTGCAGTACCTGATCGTGCTGCAGGGCCAGGTGGTGCCCCGGCAGCAGCTGCTGGACGATCTCTGGGCGGACGATCAGGGCATCAATCCCGAAAACGCGCTCAAGACCCTCATCAGCCGCATGCGCACCATGCTCAATGGCATCTCCGAGGGGCTGGGCGACTGCATACGCGCCGAGCGCGGCGGCTACCGCTGGGTCAATCCGCCGGAGATGAAGATCGATCTGTACGAGATCGAGGATCTGCTGGCCAAGATCGACCAGGAGAAGGACGGCAAGCGCGTCTGCGCGCTGTGCGCCAGGCTCGTGGAGCTCTACACCGGCGACCTGCTGCGCAACAACACCCAGGTGGAGTGGGCGCTGACCCGGGCCGTGTCGCTGCACAACCGCTACATCGCGGCGGTGTACCGCTATGTGGATGTGCTCAAGGCCGAGCACAACCACAATCAGATCGTGGAGGTCTGCCGCCAGGCCATCGACGTGGATCCCTTCGACGATCACCTGCACATGGAGCTGATGACCGGCCTGATCGAGACCAAGCGCACCAGCGAGGCGCTGGCACAGTACCGCCACGTGGTGCACATGTACTACCGCTACCTGGGCGTCGATCCCAGCAAGGAGATGCGGGAGTTCTACAAGCAGATCATCCACGC
>CANQGC010000292.1 GCA_947600345.1 uncultured Clostridia bacterium | reverse complement strand
CCAGGACTTCGCGCCGCGAAGTCCTGGTTCGCGATGCGCCCGGGGTGTCGATCGAGGGCAGCGCCAAGCTGCTCTCCAGCGCCGTCGACAACGTGCTGATGAACGCCATCCTCTACTCGCCGCGGGGCGCGGCGCTTCGCGTGGCGCTGGCGCCGGGGACGCTTCGGGTGTTCAACGGCGGCGCGCGCATCGACGAGGCCGACCTTCCGCGCCTGTTCGAGCCCTTCTACCGCGTGGAGCAATCCCGCAGCCGCGCCACCGGCGGCAGCGGCCTGGGCCTGTACCTGGTGCGGCGGATATTCGAGCTCCACGGCGCAGGATGCGAAATCAAAAACACCCCCGAAGGGGTGCTGTTTGAGGCGCGGTTCAGGAGTCCCGACGGACGAAGCGCAGGTAGTCGAGCAGTGCCTCGGCGCTCGGGCGATCCAGGACCAGCGTGAGGCGGTTGCCGCCGAGCGGGCCGTTCGCGCTCCAGAGGCGCACGATGAGCTCCAGCACGGGCGCGCTGCCGGGCAGCTTCGCCGGGAACAGGCGGAACGCGAGCTCGGGGTCCTCCAGGGCGATTTCGATCTCCTCCTCCAGCTCGCCGCGCAGCAGCCGCGCGACGAGCTCGATCAGCCCGTCCAGTTCCTCGAGCAGCATCAGCGCGCCGTCGATGTCGTAGTGGATGAAGCCGCCGTCAACGCTGCCGTCCACCGTGCAGCTGTCCTCGCTCGGATCGCCGGGGGTCGCGACGCGCAGGCGCAGCGCCAGACCGCCCAGATCGAGGGCGAGCCCGCCCTCCTCGCTCCACGCGCGCTCGGCCCCGGGCAGGCGGATCACGTTGCCCTCCCGCTCGATCGGCCGCAGCCGCACCACATCCACGCGGGGGCGGCTGTCGTCCAGCGAATCCCGCAGCACGGCGGCGAAGCGCTCGCCCGCGTCCATGCGCGCGGCGAGTTCGGCGTTGCAGCGCCGGGGGATGTAGCCGAGCACGTAGCCGTCCTCGGTGGTTACGAGCACGGCGTTGGCGTCGTAGGGGTTCTCCGGCTCGCGCGCCAGCAGCAGGCCGTCGCCGTCGCCCAGGCGGTCCCGCACCACGGTCATGTCCCGGTAGAAGGCCCCGGCGATCTCCGTCTGCATGTACGGCTCCCGAATGTCGCCCGGGCGCGGGCCCAAGCCCTCCACGTCCACGTAGCGCTGCTCCGATCCCCGCTTGCCGCCCTCGTTCCAGAGCAGGCGGCGAATCTGTTTTTGGATGTGCGCGTCCGGCTCCGCGTCCAGCGCGGCCTCCAGGGCGGGGCGCGCCGCGCCGGACCAGTCCAGCTTCATCGCCCGCAGGCTGGTCAGCGCCTCCCGCCGCGCGCCGGGCCAGCGCGCCCCGAGGCAGCGCAGGAACAGCGCCTCGTCCCGGAGGCCGGCGGCGCGCATCGCGCGCAGCAGGCACTGCAGCCAGAGGTCGGGGTGGTACTCCGCCGGGACCGTCTCCTCGTCCAGCGCCAGCGGGCCGGAGAACAGCTTCTCCGGGAATTCCAGGCTTTGGAGGACGTCCCCGGCGTAGCGCTCGGGATGGCGCAGCAGCAGGTAGTCGAGCGGCGGCAGGCCGAAGGCCTCGGCCTCGAGGAGCGGTATGAAGCATTCGAACTCCGGCGGCTCCATGAGCGCGCGCTGGTTCAGCTCGTCCAGCGTGGCCAGCAGCAGCGCGCCGTCCTCGTCCGCGCGGGCCATCGCCTCCAGCTGCATGGCCCGGAGCAGGCGCGCGCTCCTGCCGCGGGGGTCGAGCAGCCCGGCGCAGGCGTCCTCTATGCGGCCTCGGTCCTCCATGGTCCAGGGGGAGTCGTCCGTGTTCGGGTTCTCGCGCAGCGCGCGCAGCAGCATCGCCGCGGCGGCCAGGTCCGGCCAGGCGAGCGGAAAGCGGCCCATCTGGGAGAGGTAGCCGCGGGCGATCTCCGCGCCACCCTCCGCCCGGGGGATCGATCCACCCAGCGCGCCCCAGGCCACCCAGCGGGAGAGGGCGTGGAACGCCGCCTCGCTCTCCGCCGGGGCCAGCAGGCGCGCGCGCAGGTCCGGCTTCTCCAGGCAGATTTCTGCGAGCCCGCGGCGGTCCGCGCAGCCGTCCATGCCGTGGAGGAACAGCCACTCGCACTGCTCCGGCTCGACGGGCTGCAGGTAGTACAGCGCCGTCAGCTTGCCGTATCCCGCCGCGCTCCGGGCCAGCTCGTAGAGGAGGCGGTTGCCGTCTCGCCAGCCGCGCGCCGCCTCCGCGCCGCTGCGCGCGAGATCCCCGTGCAGCGCCAGCGTGCGGACCAGCCGCCGGGAGATGTCGTTGTCGAAGGGGGCGAGCAGCAGCATCCCCAGCATGACCTCGGGTATGCTCGCGCCCTCCCGCGCCAGCTTCGCGCCAAAGCGGAAGAGGGCATCGCCATCCAGCGCGCCGGCGTCCAGCAGCAGGCGCAGACGCTCGATGAGCGCGCGGGAGTAGAGCGGCAGCGGCTGCAGCCGCAGGCGCGCCCGCAATTCGGGCAGCATCGCCCCGGCCTCCGTGGACGGCGCGACCGCCTCCGCCATGTCCGCCGCCCAGCGCCGCTGCAGCGATGGCGCGACCTCGCTCCCGGCCAGCAGCAGCTTCGCCTCCGTGCGCCCGGCTGTGGCGAGATTCTGAAAGGCGGACAACGCGCCCGGATCGCGCTTCAGCTCCCGGCAGATGCGCTCGTAGACGCTCGGCCGCGCCCCGCTTCCGCGCTCGTTCTCACACATGCCGCTCACCCCTTCTACTGAATCTCTTGACCAAAGCACATTGGAATCGATACCTCATTTTAATCCGCGCGGCCGGGCCGTGTCAATCCGCGAAGCGTCGAAAATGTGCCGATCGCAAAGAAAAGTTTAAGACACCGTCGCTTGCCGCAGGACGGCGGACTCCCGGCCCCCTCGATTCGAGGGCCGGGAGTCCTGTATCCGTCGCGGCCGCGCCTTCGCGCGAACCGGGCTCTTGCGGAGGGTTCAAGCGTTTGCGATGTCGTCCTCGGACACGTGCTGGTCCTCCTTCGGCAGGCCCCGGAAGAACCGCACCGCGAAGGGGAAGGAGATCGCCGCCATTAGGATGTCGCCGCAGGGCTGGGAGAGCTGGATGCCCAGCAGGCCCAGGAAGCGGGGCAGCGTCAGTATGAACGGTATGAAGCACACGCCGCCGCGCAGGCTCGCCAGCAGCAGCGCCCGGCCCTTCTGGCCGCAGGTCTGGAACAGCATCGCCGGGGCCAGGTTGAACGCCGAGAACACCAGGCACGCGCTCTGGTAGCGCAGCGCCGGCGCGCCGATGCGCAGCACCTCCGGGCTGTCCTGGAAGCGGCTGACGATGAACGGCGCGAAGAGCAGGCTCGCGCAGCCCATCGCCACCAGCACGATCACGTTCAGCATCACCGTGTAGCGGAAGGCGCGGCGCAGGCGGCCGTACTTCTTGACCTGGTAGTTGAAGCCCGCCACCGGCTGGAAGCCCTGGCAGATGCCGATGGCGATGGAGACCATGAAGTTCTGCACGCGGGAGGTGATGGCCATCGCCGACACGCAGGCGTCGCCGAAGGCGCCGGCGCAGTGGTTCAGTATGCCGGAGGACACGCTCATCAGGCCCTGGCGGAACAGGTTCGGGAAGCCGGTGGTCACGATGTCCGCCGCGATGTGCAGATTCGTCTTGCGCAGGTAGCGCAGGCCGATCTTGCTCTGGGCGTGGCGGAAGTACATCACCAGCAGCACCACGAAGCTGATCGCCTGGCTGACGGCGGTGGACAGGCCCGCGCCGTCCACGCCCATGCCGAAGCCGTAAATCAGGATCGGGTCGCCGATCATGTTCAGCACGCCGCCCAGCGTGAGCCCCACGGCGCTGTAGGCCGCCTTGCCCTCGTAGCGCATCACGTTGTTGAGCACCAGGCTCGCCATCAATAGCGGCGCGGAGAGCAGTATGTAGAGGCCGTACTCCCGGGCGTAGGGGAGGATGGTTTCAGTGCTG
>CANQGC010000291.1 GCA_947600345.1 uncultured Clostridia bacterium | reverse complement strand
ATCTTGAAGACGTTGAACTTTTTGCCGCCCGCGTCCAGGAATGTGGCCAGCAGGATGCCGATGGGCATCTGAATGACCAGCGAGAGCACCATGATCTTGACGTTATTCAGGAATGCCCTCCAGAAGTCGCCGTCGCCCACCAGCTTCTGCCAGTTCGAGAGCCCCGTGAAGGTCTTGTCGGCGGAGATGCCGTTCCACTTCATGAAGCTGTTGATGAACGTCTGGACGATGGGATAGAAGAGGAACACCGCCAGCAGTACGATCACGGGAAAGAGAAATACCGCAGCGCATTTGTTGACGGCCTTCTGCCGCCGATACGCGAGCGTGTTCTTTTTCATGGATTCTCACACCCTCTTTTTCCGTACTCTATGTTCGCACACGCAATCGAGCAATCAAAGCGCGGGGGCGCCGCAAGACAGACGGACATCGAATCACCGCCTTCGCTTTGCGACGCCCCCCGAACGCTCAGATCACTTGGATCGCGAGCGTATTGTTAGGCGTTCTCCGCCAGATACTCGTCCATCGCGTCCTGCTGCTCCTGGGCGACCTCTTCCGGAGTCGCGGAGCAGTCGAACAGCTTCTGGGAGGCGGACTTGTGGACATCCGCCACCGCCGCCGGCAGGTACTGGTCCCACCAGAGCTGCACGCCGGAGGCCTTGCCGAGCATCTCGATCAGATCCTGGTTGACGGGCTCCTCGGAGGTCGCGGCCTTCAGCGGAGGCACGTTGCCCAGGGACTGATCCAGCTCGCGGAACTCATCGCTGGAGTAGTAGGCCGCGCACTTGAAGGCCTCCTCCAGCTTCTCGCCGGTGCAGCTGATGGAGATGAAGTTGTCGCCCAGGGTGCCGACGATCACGCTCTGATCGGCCTCGGAGCCCTCGATGGCCGGGAAGGGGAACACGCCCAGGTTGGCGTAGAAGTCCGGATTCTCCTCCTTGATGGAGCCCACCTGCCAGGCGCCCTGCAGCATCATGCCGGCGCCCTGGTATAGCAGCGCGCGGTCGTCGCCGTTGTCCGGGGACAGGGAGTTCACGCCCTGCGGGAAGTAGCCCTTCTGCACCCACTCCTCGATCTTCTGGCCGGCGAAGATGGTGGAATCGTTCACCAGGGAGCCGGTTCCGGCGTAGGCGTCGGAGATGATCTGCGGGCCGCCGTGGCGGGCAACCAGGTACATGTAGTACATGGAGCCGGTCCACTGGGGCTGGTTGGCCAGCGCGAAGGGGGTGATGCCGTCGGCGACCATCTTGTCGCACAGCGCCTCGAGCTCGGTCAGCGTGGTCGGGACCTCATAGCCCTTCTCCGCCCACATCGCCTTGTTGTAGAAGATCACGGCGATGGAGTTGTTCTTGACCGGGATGGCGTAGATCTTGCCGTCGATCGTGCACTGGGCCAGAGAGGCCTCGGTGTACAGGTCGCGCAGGCCGTACTTGTCGACCAGCTCGGTCAGATCCTGGGCGTAGCCGGACTTCATGTAGTCGACCATGGGGCCGCCCGTCCAGTGGATGTACATGTCGGGGCACTGGCCGGAGGCCATCGCGACCGCCAGCTTGGTCTTGTACTGGTCGTTGACTGTGGCGACCTGCTCGATCTCGTAGCCGGATTCCGGGGCATCGTTGGTGTTGTACTGCTCAACGCCAAAGTTCCACATGGTCTTGTCCGGCTCGTCGGTGCCGAGATGCCAGAAGGAGATGGTCTCCGCGAGCGCTCCGAGCGGGATCGCGCAGACCAGCACGCAGGCCAACAGAACAGCAAAAAGTTTCTTCTTCATGGTTCTACCTCCTAAGTTAAAATTGATGTTATTATTTTATCGTCGTCCGTTCCGGACTGTATATCAAAAAACACCGGGGTTTGTCACGGAACTATTTGGGCCGCTTCCGATTTCCGCAATTTCTTACACGGCTTCCAACAATTTAAATACGGAATCGCACAGCTTTGCACAAATAAAGCCCGGAAAGGTTAAACCCAGCATGACGACGACCGGGAACAGCATCAGGCTGTGGGTCAGGATCACGCAGGGAAGCGCCCAGACCAGCGCCATGACGATGGTGCGCGGCGCCTTGGAGACGGCCAGTATGGCCGCGTTGCGCAGCGTCATCGAGATCGTGTTTTCGAAGTGGGACAGCAGCGGAAACAGAAACTGGATCAGCAGGAAACTGACGATGGCCAGGATCAGGATCGCGTACTGCACGGGCTTGCCCAGCGTCTGCGCGTTGGCGGCGGCCATCACCCAGTCCAGCCGCAGCGCGGCGAAGAGGACCAGGATCGCGAGCCAGAGCAGGGTAGCCTGCTTGAAGTTTTGCTTGAAGGCGCGCCGGAACATCGGCCAGAGGTGGCTCTCCTCCCTGCGCACGAGCTTGAGCAGCACGTAGTACATGGCGGTGAGCGAAGCGCCCGCCGTGACGATGGGAATGCAGCACAACAGCGTCATCAGGTTTAGATAGATCAGATTCCACGCCATCGCGCAGAAGCGGTACAGCTTCGTGTCCATTCCAAAGAACCGCTTCACCGGGATCACTTCCTTATCGACTTCCTTATCGACGTCATACCCGGCCGGTTTCGCCCCCGGCCGGTTCCGCCTTTGGATTGGTTCGTTCCGATGGGTTCAGCTCCCCGCCGGTCCGCCCGCTCGCTCGCTTGAATCCCTTCTACTCGGCTTCGAAGGGATCGCTCTTGCGGTACTTCTCGCGATACCGCCGCAGCGTCATGCCGGTGACCCGCTTGAACGCGGCGCCCATGTGGCTCTGCGAGGAAAAGCCGAGGTAATTCGCGATTTCAATGTAGGAATAGGGCGCGTAGATCAGCATCTTCTGAATGATTCGTATCTTTTCGTTGAGTATGTATTGCTTGATGCTCGTGTGCTCGTACTTTCGAAAGAGCGTGGAGAGATAGTTCGGCGTCAGATTCACGTATTCCGCGATTTCCCGCACCGTGATCTTTTCGTGCAGATGGGAGAAGATGTAGCCCTTGCAGAGCTCGATGTAGTGGTTCTCCTGGCGGCTGCCCCCCGCCTCCTGAAAGGTCTTGGCGTCGCGCACCAGCTCGGCGTACTGAAGCTGAACGGTCTTGTACAGCTTGCGGATCGAATCGGTATCCTCGCAGTGTTCGATTTGGCGGATGCAGCAGTCGCTGAGCGTGTAGGCCTTCTCGTAGTGCAGCCCGCCCCGGATGGCCGCCCGCGACGCGGTGGTGACATTCACGATGCCGATGTTCTTCTCGTGGCGAACCGGATCGTCCGAGAGGATGCCCACGTAGGCGGAGTAGTCCTCGTCGATCGCCTTCTTCGCCGTCTCCGGGTCCCCGCGCTCGATGGCCTCCAGCACCCGCTTCTCCTGGTTGTAGGGGTTGTGGATGATGCTGTACTCCTGATTGTGAAAGAGCTGCCGGTAGTAGGCGCTCTCCAGGGACACATAGGCGGAAGGATCCTCCCATTGATTCTGATCATCCACCCCGGACACCCTCTTCCCCAAGCGGCAGCTTCGCAGCGCCGCAGACAGTCGATCGCCGCGCCCTTCACGCTCCTCTATGTGTAAACTATAACATTCCAGGGCCTGGAATTATATCAGAATATTAATTATTTTATCAATTTACTACGCTCCTTCCCCGCCCGGTCGCGATTTCCAGCCGGCCCGCGTCTCCCCCTCCGGGCGCGGAGAGGGCGGATCTCCAGGCCAAAAACCGGGGAGGCGCGCCACCGCTTCCGGCGCGCGAAGCGGAGCGCGTATGCAAAAGCTCCGGCATCGCGTCAATGCCGGAGTTCGCAGCGGGCTCCACGGGCAAAGCCCGCGCCCGCATCCCTCGGAAGCGGCCCTCCGTCCGAAGCGGCAGGGGTGCGTTCCTTCCTTTATATATTCTATACGATTGAATTCGAAAACCCGCAACGCAACCCAGATTCCCGGGCGCGAGGGCCTCAAGTCAAAACCACCAGTTGAACTGGTGGTTTGACCAAGCCCTATAAGGGCATATCTCCTGTGGTCGCCCTCTAAAG
>CANQGC010000290.1 GCA_947600345.1 uncultured Clostridia bacterium | reverse complement strand
AGAGGCTGGTAATGCCAAGGCGGCCGATCATGCTCCGAAGCCAGGTGCGAAGCTCGTGGCGCACCTGGGCGTCGATGGCGGCGAAGGGCTCGTCCAGCAGCAACAGCCGCGGCCGCGGCGCCAGCGCCCGGGCGAAGGCCACGCGCTGGCGCTGGCCGCCGGAGAGCTGGCGGGGATAGCGCCTCTCCAGGCCCTCGCAGCCGATGAGCGTGAGCAGCTCCCGCACGCGCTCGTCGATCTCCGCGCGGGGCAGCTTCTTCACTCGCAGCCCGAAGGCGATGTTTTCATATACGTTCATGTGCCGGAACAGCGCGTAGTTCTGGAACACGAAGCCAACGCCGCGCTCGCTGCCGGGCACGTCGTTGACCACCTGGCCGTTGAGCAGGATCTGGCCGGAGTCCGGCTGCTCCAGCCCGGCGATCATGCGCAGAAGCGTGGTCTTGCCGCTGCCGCTGGGCCCCAGCAGGGCCGCCAGCTCTCCGGCGGGGATGGCGATGCTGATGTCCCGGGAGACGTGCACGCCGCCGAAGTGCTTGTCGATGTGCCGAAGCTCCACAAAGTTCCGGTTCGTCTCGCTCATTGAATGCGCCTCATTTGTCGATGTCTCCGGCCTTGCCGCCCCTGGTCTCCAGAATGCAGCGCAGCGCCAGTATGATCAGCGCCATGATGACCAGCAGGGAGGACGCGGCGAAGGCCCCGGTGAAGTCGTAGCCCTGGTACAGCAGCTCGATGTACAGCGGCAGCGTGTTCGTCTTGCCCTGCAGGTGGCCCGACAGCACGGACACCGCGCCGAACTCGCCCATCGCCCGGGCCGCGCACAGCACGATGCCGTACAATAGCGCCCACTTGATGTGGGGGAAGGTCACCCTGCGGAAGATGGTGAAGGCGCTCGCGCCCATCAGCGCCGCGGCCTCCTCCTCGTCCCGGCCCAGCACCGTCATCACGGGGATGAGCTCCCGGGAGACGAAGGGGAAGGTCACGAATACGGTCGCCAGCACGATGCCCGGCACGGCGAACACGATGTCGATGTCGTGCGCGTGCAGGAAGGGATAGATCGCGCTCTGCCGCCCGTAGAGCAGCAGGAAGACCAGGCCCGCGATGATGGGGGAGAGCGTGACCGGCAGGTCGATGAAGGTGGAGACGAGCTTCTTGCCCCGGAAGGCGAACTTCGTGATGCACCAGGCGGCGCAGACGCCGAAGATGGCATTCACGCAGACAGTCCAGAGCGTCACGCGCAGCGTCAGCCACAGCGCCTTCACGGCGTACTTGTCCGTGATCGCCGCCACGTAGGGGCCCAGTCCTTCGCGCAGCGCCGTGGCGATGATGTAAGCCAGCGGCAGCAACAGCATCGCGCCCAGAAACGCCGCCGACAGCGCGATCAGGAACCAGTCGAATGCGCCGGGTTTTCTTTCACTCTTTCGCATATCCAAGCTTCCTCACGCGATGCCGCTGACCCGCCGGGACGCCACGCTTCGCAGAACGGCGTTCACCAGCAGGATCAGGAACGAGATCGTCAGCATGACCAGCGCGATGGACGTGGCGCTCACGTAGTCGTACTCCTGCAATTCGGACATGATCAGCAGCGGCGCGATCTCCGTCTCGAAGGGCGTGTTGCCCGCGATGAACACCACGCTGCCATACTCGCCGATGCCCCGGGCGAAGGCCAGCGTGAAGCCGCTGATCAGAGCGGGCAGAATCTCCGGCAGTATGACCCGCCGGAAGGCGTAGAAGCGGCCCGCGCCCAGCAGGCGCGCCGCTTCCTCGCACTCGGCGTCGAGCTTCTCCAGCACCGGCTGTACGCTGCGCACCACGAAGGGGATGCCGGTGAACACCAGCGCCACGGTGATGCCCAGCCGCGTGTAGGCAATCCGGATGCCGAAGCGGTCGAAGAGCGCGCCCACCCAGCCGCCGGGGACGCACAGGTGCGTCAGCGCGATGCCCGCCACCGCCGTGGGCAGCGCGAAGGGAAGCTCGATCAAACCGTCCAGGAAGCGCTTGCCGGGGAAGTCGTAGCGCACCAGCACCCAGGCCAGGATCAGGCCCATGACCGCGTTGACCGACGCCGCGGCCAGCGACGTGGAGAAGCTCACCCAGTAGCCCGAGAGCACGCGCCGCCTCGACACCGCGGCGAGGAACTCCGCCGGGCTGATCCGCGCCGTGTAGACCGCCAGGCCGCACAGCGGAATCAGCACGATGAAGCTCAGCAGCGCCATCATGATGCCGAAGGAGAGCCCGAAGCCGGGAATGATGCCCGTGCGTTTCTTTCGCCTCATGGAAGCCGATCCTCGCGCCGCGTCACTGCTCGTAGATGCGGTCGAACAATCCGCCGCCGGCGAAGTGCTTTGCCTTCGCCTCCGCCCAGCCGCCGAAGTGGCCGATGTCGGTGAGCTCGATGGAATCGTCGATCCACTTGCCTCCGGCCGGAATCTCGGCGATCGTCGCGCCCGCGTCCGGATTTACGTATTGCGCATAGATATCCGGGTCGCTGGGGCGGTAGAAGTGCACCGCCACCAGCGCCTGGGCCTCGTCCGAGTAGAGGTAGTTCAGGTATTCCTCGGCGACCTCCCGGGTGCCGCGGTCGTCCACTATCTCGTCCACCACGGCCACCGTGGGCTGGCAGAGTATGGATACGGAGGGGATCACGATCTCGTACTCCCCGGGATGCTCGGACAGCGAGAGGAACGCCTCGTTCTCCCATGCCAGCAGCACGTCGCCCTGGCCGTTCTCCACGAAGGAGGTGGTGGAGCCGCGCGCGCCGGAATCCAGCACAATGACGTGGGAGTAGAGCGCGCGCATGTTCTCGAGGATCTCGTCCTCGCTCAGACCCTGCTTCTCGAAGTAGTACCAGGCGGCCAGGTAGTTCCAGCAGGCGCCGCCTGAGGTCTTGGGGTTGGGCGTGACGATGCCCACATCCTCCCGGAGCAGGTCGTCCCAGTCCTCGATGCCCTTCGGGTTGCCCGAGCGCACCAGGAACACGATGGTGGAGGTGTAGGGCGAGCTGTCCAGCGGGAATTCGGCGGTGAAGCCCGGCTCGATGAGCCCGGCGTCGCAGATGGCCTGCACGTCGCCCTCCAGCGCCAGCGTCACCACGTCCGCCTCCAGCCCGTTTGCCACCTCCAGCGCCTGCTTGCCGGAGCCGCCGTGGGATTGGATGACCTCCACTGCCTCGCCGGACATCTCCTGCCAGTGGGGGATGAACAGCTCGTTGTACGCGGCGTAGAGCTCCCGCGTGGGATCGTAGGAAACGTTGACGATCTCCGCATCCGCCAGTGCGGACGCGGGCGCCAGCGCCAGGGCGCAGAGGCACAGGAAAATAACGAAGCGATTCATGCGAACAAACTCCCTTCCGGGTGCGTCGATAGCTGCAAGATCCATAAAACCAACGCGATAATAGCAAAAACGCTCTCATAACGTCAAGCCAAAACCGCAGAATTAAAGCTCCGGCCACAGAAACGAACGGAATTGTTCATGCGCTGCCACTTATATGAATAAACGATGAAAAGAAAAACCCCCGCACATTCGTGCGGGGGAAGTGGCGGAGAAGGAGGGATTTGATTCGCGCCTGTGGGCTTGGTCAGGGGCGCCTCTTGGGTCCACAGGACCCAATTCACTCCCGCCCCTTCAAATCCCTCCTTCTCATAATTAAACCCCCGCACATCCGTGCGGGGGAAGTGGCGGAGAAGGAGGGATTTGATTCGCGCCTGTGGGCTTGGTCGGAGGCGGCTCTTGGGTCCACAGGACCCAATTCACTCCCGCCCCTTCAAATCCCTCCTTCTCATGATAAACCCCCCGCACTTACGTGCGGGGGGAAGTGGCGGAGAAGGAGGGATTTGATTCGCGCCAGCGGGCTTGGTCGGGGGCGGCTCTGAGGCCCACTGGGCCTCATTCACTCCCGCCCCTTCAAATCCCTCCTTCTCATAATTAAACCCCCGCACATTCGTGCGGGGGACGAGCGGAGAAGGAGGAATTTGATTCGCGCCAGCGGGCTTGGTCGGGGGCGGGAGTGAATGAGG
>CANQGC010000289.1 GCA_947600345.1 uncultured Clostridia bacterium | reverse complement strand
AATGCGCGCAATCGCCCCGTCGCCTCCATACCGCGGGCCGCCGGCGGCGATTTTTTGGCCGTGCCGGAAATCCCCACTGGGGATTTCCGGCACGGCCAAAAGAGTCCGCCACTAACTCGCAGCCGGCGAAGCCGGCTGCCCCGCCAGCTATCTCGTAGAAGTAACGGCCTCTCGAAGCCCTGCGTTCGCGTTTCTGGTGCAGTCTTTGTTCGAAGCGACGACCTCCGCCCCCATCGATTCGAGGGGCGGAGGTCTGCGTTGGTTGAAAAGTTAGTGGCGGCTGTTTCGCCTTAGAAAGCTCCCGCTTTCTAAGGCGAAACAGCCGCGTCGGCCCGCTTATGGTTGTGGCGAGGCCTTGGTTCACATGGTTCAAGCCTGGATTTTCTGCGCGGGCCGACTGGATGCGCGGCTCTGGTGCCACTTGCTTTCGCAGCCTCGGGGGTTACGTTGGGCTCCGCCCAGACCTGCTCAAGGGACTCTGTCCCTTGAGAATTCCTGCCAAAGGACCTGAGGTCCTTTGGAATCTCCCTTCTGCTGCCGCGCTTTGGATCGGCCTTTCTTCGCCTTATCGGTCCTCCCTGAAGTACGCCAGTCCCAGATGCTCCGGCGGCTGGTCCTCGCGCTTCTTGCGCAGGCTCACCAGCACCAGCACCACGATGGTCACGATGTAGGGCAGCATCTTGAACAGCTCCTGCGTGGAGCGCGTCAGCCCGCCGATGTAGAAGTACAGCCAGTACATCAGGCCGAACAGATACGCGCCCCAGATGGCGTTCTTCGGCTTCCATCTTGTGAAGATCACCAGCGCCACCGCCAGCCAGCCCAGCTTCTCGATCGTGCCGTCGTTGGCCCAGGTGCCCTTCGTGTAGTCCATCACGTAGAATATGCCGCCCAGGCCGGAGATGCCCGCGCCGATGCAGGTGGCCAGGTACTTGTTCCGGCTCACGTTGATGCCCGCCGCGTCGGCGGTGGCGGGATTCTCGCCCACGGCCCGCAGGTTCAGGCCCGCGCGGCTGTAGCTGAAGAAGAACTGCATCAGCACCGCGATGAGGATCGCCAGGTACATCATGAAGCCGTAGGAGAAGAGGATCTTGCCGGGCACGCCCCATCCCGACAGCATCGGGATCTGCGCGCGGAACGCCGCGCTGGTGCTGGCCACGGAGATCTGGCCCACGCCGCCCGCCAGCTTGTTCAGCGACCCGCCGAAGAAGTTCGCCACGCCGCTGCCGAAGATCGACAGCGCCAGGCCGGAGACGTTCTGGTTCGCCCGCAGCGTGATCGTCAGGAAGCTGTAGATCAGGCCGCCGAGCATCGCAGCGCCGATGCCGCAGGCCAGCGCGATGATCACGCAGAGGATGGGGTTGGGGTTCGCCGCGGCGCTCTCGTAGAAGAACGCGCCGGTCAGGCTGGCGATGCCGCCCAGGTACATGATGCCCGGCACGCCCAGGTTCAGGTTGCCGGACTTCTCGGTGAGCGTCTCGCCCACCGCGCCGAACATGATGACCGTGCCGAATACCACGGCCGCCTGGACGAGGGAAATAATCTGATCCATTTATTTGCCCCCCTTATGCCGGAACACCAGCCGGTAGTTGATGAAGAATTCGCAGCCCAGCAGGAAGAACAGGATCACGCCCATGATCATCTCCGAGGCGTACTCGTTGAGATTGTACATCGAGGCGATCTCCACCGCGCCGCGGTCCAGGAAGACCAGCAGCGCCGTGATCAGCATCATCGTGATCGTGTTAAACTTCGCCATCCAGGCCACGATGATGGCCGTGAAGCCCCGGCCCCCGGCGGTGTTGACCGAGATGGTGTGGTCCGCTCCGGCGACGCCCACCATGCCCGCGATGCCGCACACCGCGCCGGAGATGAGCATCGTGCGGATGACCACGCGCTTCACGTCGATTCCTGCGTATCTGGCCGTATTGCGGCTCTCGCCCACCACGGCGATCTCGTAGCCCTGCTTGCTGTAGCGCAGGTAGCCGAACATGGCGAACGTCAGCGCCAGCACCAGGATCACGTTGAGCAGGTACTGCTGGCCGAGGATGCGCGGGAACCAGCCCGCCTGGGTGTTCTGGTTGATGACGCCCACGGAGTTCGAGCCGTAGGGGTTCTCCCACTGAGCCACCATGAAGGACGTGAGCTGGATCGCCACGTAGTTCATCATCAGCGTGAACAGCGTCTCGTTGGTGTCCCACTTGGCCTTGAAGACGGCGGGAATCAGGCCCCAAATGGCGCCCGCGATGGCGCTGGCCACGAACATCACGACCAGCAGCGCCACGGTGGGCATGTCCTTCAAATAGATCATGCAGGCGGCAGTGGCGATGCCGCCCACCAGCACCTGGCCCTCCGCGCCCACGTTCCAGAAGCGCATCTTGAACGCCGGGGCCAGGCCCACGGCGATGCACAGCAGCATCATCATTTCGCGCAGCGTCATCCAGACGCGGCGGGTCGAGCCGAACGCGCCGTCGAACATCGTGCCGTAGACGCTCAGCGGGTTCAGCTTCGTGATGAAGTAGATGATCAGCGCGTCCACCACCAGCGCGGCGACGATGGCCGCCGCCCGGATGCCCCAGGCCTTCGCCCAGTAGATCGTGCTTCGGCGGGCGATGCGCACGAAGGGCTCCTTCACATGCTTGCTCTCGCTCACGCGGCTCCGCCCTCCTTTGCCCTGAGGTTGGTCATCAGCAGGCCGACCTCCTCCTTCTTCGCGCTCCTGCCGTCGAGCATGCCGTTGACCCGCCCGGCGCAGAGCACGAGTATGCGGTCGCACAGCTCCAAGAGCACGTCCAGATCCTCGCCCACGAAGATCACGGCCACGCCCTTGCGCTTCTGCTCATTGAGCAGGCGATAGATCGTATAGGAGGTGTTGATGTCCAGCCCGCGCACGGCGTAGGCGGTCATCAGCACCGACGGTGCGGCGGCGATCTCGCGGCCGACCAGCACCTTCTGCACGTTGCCGCCGGAGAGCTTGCGCACCGGCGTCACCAGGTCGGGCGTCTGCACGGCCAGATCCTCCTTGATGCGCGCCGCCAACTCCCGGGGATGGGTGCGGTCGGTGAAGAAGGAGTGGCCGTTGTTGTAGTCCTTGAGCATCATGTTGTCACTCATGCCGAAGCCGCCCACCAGGCCCATGCCCAGGCGATCCTCCGGCACGAAGGACAGCGCGATGCCGTGCTCGCGAATCTGGCGCGGCGTGCACTTGGTCAGCTCCTCCGTGCCGCCGCCCCGCGGGTAGTACTGGATGCTGCTGCCCGGCTGCTCCTGCTGCAGGCCCGCGATGGCCTCCAGAAGCTCCTTCTGGCCGCAGCCGGAGATGCCCGCGATGCCCAGGATCTCGCCGCTGTAGCAGTCGAAGCTCACGTCGTCGAGCACGCGCACGCCCTCGGCGTTGACGATGCTCAGGTTCTTCACCGACAGCCGCAGCTCCGGGTTCTCCGGAACCGGCCGCTCGATGTTCAGGCTGACCTTCTGGCCAACCATCATCTCGGTGAGCGAAAGCTCCGTGGCCTCCTTCGTCGGCACGTCGCCCACGTACTGGCCCTTGCGCAATATCGCCACCCGGTCGGATACGGAGAGCACCTCGTGCAGCTTGTGCGTGATGATGACGACCGCCTTGCCGTCGGCGCGCATGCGGCGGATCACGTCGAAGAGCTTGTCCGCCTCCTGGGGCGTGAGCACGGCGGTGGGCTCATCCAGGATCAGCACGCTCGCGCCCCGGTAGAGCACCTTCACGATCTCCAGCGTCTGCTTCTGGGAGACCGACATATCGTATACCTTCTGGTTGGGATCGACCTCGAAGCCGTAGCGCTCGCAGATTTCGCGCACCCGCCGGGCGACCTCCCTGCGGTTGATGCGCCCCTGCTCCGGCAGGCCCAGGATCACGTTCTCCGCGGCGGTAAACACGTCCACGAGCTTGAAGTGCTGGTGGATCATGCCGATGCCCAAGTCGAAGGCGTCCTTCGGCGAGCGGATCGACACCTCCCGCCCGTCCACGTAGATCTGGCCCGCGTCCGGGAAGTAGATGCCCGAGAGCATGTTCATCAGCGTGGTCT
>CANQGC010000288.1 GCA_947600345.1 uncultured Clostridia bacterium | reverse complement strand
GATGCTGGCGCTCATCTGGCTCACGTCCAGCGTGGTGACCACGCTCGCCACGCCGCGGATCGGCAGGCTCTGGGTCATCGTCAGCACGCTCGTGCCGATGCCGGATAGCCGGTTCAGCGCCGTGGATAGCACGCCGATCTCGTGGCTCAATAGCATCGAGATCACCGCCTTGCGGCCCACCTCCCCGCCCTCCGGCGAGTAGATGTAGTCCTTGTACTTGTAGAACGTGCTCCGCGAGATGCCCACCCGGCGCACCGCCGCGCTCACATCCCGCTCCGCGCCGGAATCCAGCAGGTTGCGCGCCTCCAGCACCTTCTCGAAGTAGATCGGCAGTATCTTCTTGTGCACGATCAGGTAGTCGCCCCTCATGCCTCCTCCTCCTCGACGATGGTCGCGCCGTTCAGGTCCATCTCCAGCGGGATCACCCGCCACTGGTTGCGCAGGCCCTTGACCGCCTGCTCCAGCCTGCGGGGGAAGTCCATCACCCGGTGCACGGCGAGCAGCGTCGGGCCCGCGCCGCTGATGCAGAAGGCCACCGCGCCGCTCTTCAATGCCCGCTGGCGCACGGAGTCGTACTCGTCGATCAGCCGCTGGCGGAAGGGCTCGTGCATGCGATCGGTCATCGCGGCGGAGATGGCGTCGAAGTTGCCCGCCTCGAGTGCCTTGAGCAGCACCGCCGCGCGGGAGACGTTGAACGTGGCGTCGCCCAGCGAAAGCGTCCTCGGCAGCGCCGCGCGGGCCTCCTTGGTGGACAGCGAGAAGTTCGGCACCAGCGCGCACAGGTGCACGTTGGGCGCAACCCGGCTGCGCATGGAGAACACCCGGCCGTCGTCCATGACGATGGACGAGGTCAGCCCGCCCAGCAGCGCCGGGGCCACGTTGTCCGGATGCCCCTCCAATTCGGTCACCAGGTTGAGCATCGACGCCTGGTCCAGCGGGCGGCCGTGGATCTCGTTGGCGGCGACCACGCCGGCGACGAAGAGGCTGGCGCTGCTGCCCATGCCGCTGCACGGGGGGATGTCGGAGTCGATCTTCAGGTACAGTCCCTTCACCGGCGCGCCGATCTCCAGCAGCACGCGGCGGTAGGCCACTACCGCCAGGTTGTCCTCGTTCTGATACTCGGGGGCCACGCCCTCGAACTCGAGGCCGCTCTCCCGCTCCTCGAAGCTGAACTTGCCATAGATGCCCAGCGCCAGGCCCAGGCAGTCGAAGCCCGGGCCCAGGTTCGCCGAGCTCGCGGGCACGCGAACGGTGATCATTTGCGCACCATCCTCTCCATCACGTAGTTCATCATGTCCCCGGGGGCGATGACGTCCCGGAACCTCGGCGCGCGCTCCAGCACGTGGGCCAGCGGCGCGGGCGTCTTCGTGCCGCTGAGCGCCTCCATGCGGGAAAGCTGCGCGGCGGCATCCTCGGGAACCGCCTCGCCCAGCGCCGTCAGCACGCTCTTCGGGAACTTGTAGGGCGATGCCGTGGACAGCACCACGCAGGGGGTGGCGTCGCCGCTCTCCCGGCGGTAGTCCTCGGCGGCCTTCCAGGCCACGGCGGTGTGGGGGTCCATCAGGTAGCGGTGCGCCTCGAATGTACGGCGGATGGCGTCCATCGCCTGCTCGTCCGTGGCGCAGGCGGCGGCGAAGGTCTCGCGAATCCTCGCCATCGCGGCGTCGGGCATGCTGTACTCGCCCTTCTCGCTGAGCGCCGCCATCCGCACGCGCACGGCCTCGGCGTCGCAGTCCAGCGCCAGGTAGAGCAGCCGCTCCAGGTTGCTGGAGACGAGTATGTCCATCGACGGCGAGATCGTGGTCAGGAACTTGCGCTTCCTATTGTAGATGCCGGTGTTCAGGAAGTCCGTGAGCACGTTGTTGGCGTTGGACGCGCAGATCAGCTTGCCGACGGGCAGGCCCATGCGCTTCGCGAAGTAGCCCGCCAGGATGTCGCCGAAGTTGCCGGTGGGCACGCAGAAGTTGAGCTTCTCGCCCATCCTGAGCTTGCCGCGCTTTACCAGATCGAGGTACGCGCTGTAGTAGTAGACGATCTGCGGCGCGAGGCGGCCAATGTTGATGGAGTTCGCGCTGGACAGCGCCACATGGTTCGCCGCCCGGAACTCCTGCGGAAGCTCCGCGAATATGCGCTTGACGCCGGTCTGGGCATCGTCGAAGTTGCCGGAGATGGCGCAGACACCCAGGTTCTCCCCGGCCATCGTGGTCATCTGCGCCCGCTGGATGGGGCTGATGCCCCTGTCGGGGTAGAACACGATGATGCGGATGCCCGGCACGTCCGCGAAGCCGGTCAGCGCCGCCGAGCCGGTGTCGCCGCTGGTGGCGGTGAGGATCAGGATCTCGTCCTTCGCACCGGTCTTTTGCAGCGCGCAGCTCATCAGCTGCGGAAGCGCGCTGAGCGCCACGTCCTTGAACGCCGCCGTCGGGCCGTGGAACAGCTCGAGCACGTGCATGTCCCCCACGTCCACCACCGGCGCGATCTCCGGGGTGTCAAACTTTTGATCGTAGGCCCGCTCCACGCAGCCGCGAATCTCCTCCCTCGAATAGCCCGAAAGATATTCGCCCAGTATGCGCTCCGCCAGCGCGCGGAAGTCCAGGCCCGCCAGCTCCTCCACCGGAATCCTGGGCATCTCCCTTCTGATATAGAGCCCTCCGTCGGGCGCGATGCCGCGCAGCACCGCCTCGGGCGCGGTCGCGCCCCGGGAGTCGCCGCGCGTGCTGATAAATAACTCCATCTTCGCTCACCTTCCCTGAAATATAACTTGCAAACCGAACAAATCTATGATACAATGTTTCCCGCAGAAAAACAAGTGTTTTTATTGTAAAGACTTTTGTCGTCCTGTCGCGGAAAGGAATGGTGGAATACTTATGAAGATCGCACTGCTCGGCATGGGCACCATCGGCACCGGCGTGTACGAGATCGCGCAGAGCCTGCCGGATGTGGAGGTCAAGTGGGTGCTGGAGAAGCGCTTCCAGGCGGAATACATCACCGACGATATGAACGTGATCCTCTCCGATCCGGAGATCGAGCTCGTCGTCGAGACCATGGGCGGCCTGCACCCGGCCTACGAATTCGCCAGCCAGGCGCTCGCGAGCGGCCGGCACTTCGTGACCGCCAACAAGCTGCTGGTGAGCGCCTACGGCGTGGAGCTGACGAAGCTCGCCAGGGAGAAGGGCGTGGCCTTCCTCTACGGCGCGGCCTGCGGCGGCGGCATCGCCTACCTTGCGAACCTGACCATCGCGCGCGGCATCGACCGCATCACCGCGCTGGGCGGCATACTCAACGGCACGACCAACTACATCCTGGACGCCATGCAGACGAAGGGCAGCGACTACGCCGCCGTGCTGGCCGAGGCCCAGTCCCTGGGCTACGCCGAGCGCGACCCCTCCAGCGACGTGGACGGCCTGGACACCCAGCGCAAGCTGATCCTGGCCAGCGCCGTGGGCTTTGACCGCTGGTTCAAGCCCGAGGACATCCCGACCCGCGGCATCGCCAGCGTGCTGCCGCTGGACGTGACCTGGGCAAAGACCCACGGCCTGGTGATCCGCCTGTGCGCCCGCGCGGAGCGCAGCGCCGACGGCAAGGTTTCCGCCTGCGTGGAGCCCACGCTGGTGGACAGGCACGCCCCCGAGGCGGCGATCCTCTCCAACGTAAACTACGCCTGGTACGAGGGCGAGAAGTACGGCCTGATGAGCTACATCGGCCAGGGCGCGGGCAAGGACCCCACCGCCGCCAACGTGCTGCGCGACGTGCGCTCGGTGTCCGCCGGGCACCGCTACATGACGAGCGAGACCTGCGTCCCTGGCGTGCCGGACAACGCCAGCGCCGTCGAGCGCTACTACCTGCGCGTGCCGGCGGGCACGGCCATTCCCGAGGACTGGGTGCAGCTGCCCATCCACAGCGGCGAGTGGGACGTGTACGAGACCAATCCCGTGCCCGTGGCGGAGATGCACGCCAGGATGGCAGAGATCAAGTCCGCGTTCTTCGCGGGCATCCGGAGGGCTTGAAGCATATGTTGAAGGTGGCAAAGTTCGGCGGCTCGTCGCTGGCGGGCGCGGAGCAGTTCAAGAGAGTCAGGGAAATCATCGAGGCCGATCC
>CANQGC010000287.1 GCA_947600345.1 uncultured Clostridia bacterium | reverse complement strand
CTTTAGAGGGCGACCACAGGAGATATGCCCTTATAGGGCTTGGTCAAACCACCAGTTCAACTGGTGGTTTTGACTTGGCGGTTTCGCTTTGGTGTGGAAGCCCGGGCGCTATCCCGGGGAGAATTCCTCGCGCACGACGGTCAGCGCCTCGATGCCGCGCCGCCGAAGCGCCTCCGCAAGCTCCGCGGTGACGCGCTCTCCGGGGTTGATCACGGATATCGCCGGGGGGCAGGGGGCCATGGGATCGGCGCAGATGCGGCCCGCCGCGCGCTCGATGGGAACGCGCTCACTGGGGGCGAACATCGCATCGCGGATGCGCATCGCCCGCGGTGGGATCGGGAAGGCGGGCGAGGGAATGGGTTCAAAGGTAGGCGGCGCAATCAGCGCCCGCGCGACGCACTCGAAGTCATCCGCCGAGTTTCCGGGGGAGAACATCAGCACCACGTGCTCGCGGTCAACGAACTCCGGCTCGACGCCTCGCCAGAGTGCGCTTCCGGGCGCTTGCGAGCTTTCGATTATGACAGACTTTGGTTCTGAATATGACGAAACAGAAAGACTTTGGTCTGAAATAAGACTGTTTTTTGAAACAGACTGAAATATGTTTGCGCCTTCGCGAAGCAGCCTCGCAACCTCCGGGCCGTCGGTGCGCAGCGTGAGCTTCATGGGCTCGGAGGGAAGGACCGCAAAGCCGCGCGCCGCGAGCTTCGCCTTGAGCGCATCCACGCGCGCCCGGCACTCGGCGAGCCGGGCGGGAAAGCAGTCCGCCAGCTCCGGGTTGGCGCAATCCAACGACTGCAGAATCAGGTAGGACGGGCTGGTGGAGCCGAACAGCGCCAGCGCCTGCTTGGCGCGCCGGGCGTAGCGCGCGTCGGCGCTCCTCCCGACGTGCAGATAGGCGCCGCCGGTGAGCACCGGCAGCGTCTTGTGAGCGGAGTCGCAGCAAAGATCCGCTCCCAGCTCCATCGGGTGCAGCTTCTCCGGCAGGAATTTCAGGTAGGCGCCGTGGGCGTTGTCCACGAGGAGGGGGACGCCGCACGCGTGGCAGACCTCCGCCAGCGCCGCGATGTCCAGCATACCGCCCAGGTAGTCCGGCGAGGTCACGTAGACGCAGAAGGGCGGGCGCTCCATCGCGTCCAGCGCCCTGCGCAGCCCCTCCGCCGAGATGGGGCAGGCGCAGGGGGAGGCGGTCTCCGCCTCGGGCCAGAGCCACTCCACGTCGAAGTCGCAGAGCGCGGCGGCGGTCAAAAAGGCTCGATGCGCGTTGCGCCCGGCCAGCGCCACGGGGCGAGAACCGGAACAGACCAAAGTCTCCCGTGTACTTGCGAAAGGTTGGAGGGCTTCGCCGCGCGCGCCTTCGGGATGGGCGTCGGCGGCCTCCCTCGCCGAGACCCGGCGGTCCTGCATCCAGGCGGTCATCGCCAGGTACAGCATCGCGCGGATGCACTGGCTCGAGCCCTCGGTGGCGTAGAGTGTGCGCTGGGTTTCGAACAGCGCCGTGGCGTTGGCTTCGCTCTCGGCGATGATGCCCTCCGCCTCGTAGAGCGCGTCGGCCCCGGCGATCTCGGTGATGTCGAACGCCTCGCAACCCAGCGGCCCCACGCCCTTGTGGCCGGGCATGTGCAGCCGCGCCGCGCCGCTGGCGGCGTAGCGCTCCACGAACTCCCGGATCGGCGCGTTCATTCCAGCGGCTCCGCGCGCTCGGCCACCTGCATCATGATGGCGCACTCGATGCGCTTCTTGAACAGCTCGCAGCCGTACCGGTACACGCCGCGGACGCTGCCGGTGGCGCGGTAGGCGTTGGCCGCGCAGCCGCCGGAGCAGTAGAGCTTGGCCCAGCAGTCCCTGCACTCGGGCCGGGCGTAGGCGTTGATCAGCTTGAACTCGTCGCGCGCGGCCTCGTTGGTCACGCCCTTCCAGACGTCGCCCAGCAGGTACTTGGGGTCGCCCACGAACTGGTGGCAGGGGTAGAGGTCGCCCCAGGGCGTGACGGCCATGTACTCGGTGCCCGAGCCGCAGCCGGTGATGCGCTTGTAGATGCACGGTCCGCCGCTCAGGTCGATCATGTAATGGTAGAAGGTGATGGGGTGGCCCTCCCGCTTGCGGCGCAGCATGTCCTTGGCGAGAATCTCGTACTGCTCGAACAGCACGGGCAGGTCCTCCGCGCGCAGCGCCTCGGGGTCGTCCGGCGCGCAGACCACCGGCTCCATGCTCAGCTCCGTGAAGCCCAGGTCGGCCATGTGGAAGATGTCCTCGGTGAAGCCCAGGTTGTGGCGGGTGAAGGTGCCGCGCATGTAGTAGTTCTTGCCGCCGCGCGCCTGGACGAATTTCTGGAACTTCGGCACGATGCGCTCGTAGCTGCCGTTGCCGGCGTAGTCCACGCGCAGCCGGTCGTGCACCTCCTTGCGCCCATCCAGGCTCAGCACCACGTTGCTCATCTCGCGGTTGCAGAAGTCGATCACGTCGTCGTCGATCAGCATGCCGTTGGTGGTGAGCGTGAAGCGGAAGTTCTTGTTGTGCAGCTTCTCCTGCTCGCGGGCGTAGGCCACCAGCCGCTTGACGACCTCCCAGTTCATCAGCGGCTCGCCGCCGAAGAAGTCCACCTCCAGGTTGCGCCGGCTGCCGGAGTTGGCGATCAGGAAATCCAGCGCCTGCTTGCCCACCTCGAAGGACATCAGCGCCCGCTCGCCGTGGTACTTGCCCTGGCTGGCGAAGCAGTAGGAGCAGTTCAGGTTGCAAGTGTGAGCCACGTGCAGGCAGAGCGCCTTGACGACCGTGGGGCGGGCCTTGAAGTCGAAGGCCATGCCCTCGTAGGTGTCCTCGGAGAAGAGCTTTCCGGCGGCCTCCAGCGCGCGCACGTCGTCCAGGCACTCGCGCACATCGGCCTCGCTCACGCCGTGCTTCGCGGTGATGGTGGAGACGATCTCCTCCTCGGTGGCGGACTTGTATATGGAGATGATGTCGTAGGCCACTTCGTCCACGTTGTGGACGGAGCCGGAGGCCATATCGAGCACGATGTTGTAGCCGTTGAGCTTGTACTGGTGAACCATATTCTCAAACCTTTCTTCGCGATGAAGGCGCAGCAAAAAGCCGCCTGCTGAGGGCGGCATTTCTGCTGGAATCGCTGCTTACTTGTTCGGATTCTCGCACTTCTGATTGGCGACGCCGCAGGAGGTCTTGCAGGCGGACTGGCAGGAGGTCTGGCACTCGCCGCAGCCGCCGGTCTTGGCGCTCTTGTTCAGGTCGCGGGTCTCGATGGTCTGAATTCTCTTCATCTGTGATCGCTCCATTCTATGCTTTGCCCTGCGGGCAGATTTTTCATCTCAGATAGTATAGCACGCTCTCCCGGGCTTGTCAAGGAAAGATTGTGTGCGTGAAGGAGCCTGCGCGGCGGCTGTCCCGCCGATGCTTCCGCTTGACAGGACGGGGGTTTCGCATTATAATACTTATATAACATCTATAAGGAGAGAGATATGGGAACGATTTGCATTTTGCTCGGGATCATCGTGCTGATTCTGGCAATCCTGGGCGGTTTCTTCATTGCGCACGCGATCATCGGCAATCAGCTCTATATGTCGCTTCTGGCGATCAGCGAGCCTGCGATGCTCTACGTCTACGTGGTGGGCGCCCTGGCCTTCGTCGGGCTGCTGATTTGCCTGCTGCTGGTGATGCTCGGCATGACCTACAACAAGACCTGCAAGAACAACGAGATGCTCAAGCGCATCACCCGCAGTTGATCTTCGCGCGCCCCTCAGCCGGGCGCGCGCGACCCATCGGGGTTGCCTGCTGAAATGGCGGAATCGGCAGACGCAGCGGACTTAAAATCCGCTATTCGAAAGAATGTACGGGTTCAAGTCCCGTTTTCAGCACTGGGGTGTGGGGCGCGGTTCCGGCTGGAACCGCGCTCCGTTTGCGCCTGTGGGCGCATGCCGCCTTACGGCGGCAAGGGTGCCCTGCCGGGCACGTGGACGCCTCACGGCGTGGGGATCGGAATCCCCACTGGGGATTCCGGTCAGCGACGGCCCGCAGGGCCGTCGCTGCTGCCTCACGGCAGGGGCCCCTCCCGGGGGGCCAAGGAGAGATGGGGGACGTCAAGCGTCCCCCG
>CANQGC010000286.1 GCA_947600345.1 uncultured Clostridia bacterium | reverse complement strand
GCTCAGCGAGGGCGGGCAGTCGATCAGGATGTAGTCGTAGTCCTCCCGCACGGGCGCCAGCGCGCGCTTGAGCAGGGTTCCCATGTGTGCGTTCACGTCCGCGCTCCGGGCGAAGAGCAGGTCGCGCCGCTCCCCCGCCGCCGAGGCCAGCAGCGCGATCACGCCCTCGCCCTCGATCAGCTTCGATGCCAGCTCCTTGAGCCCGGCCATATCGGCGTCCACCTCGGCGCGAACCAGCCGCGCGCCGCCCAGCGCCGTCGCGCCGTCCAGCAGCGCCTGCGCGCCCGCGAGCAGCCGCTCCCTGCGCATCCTGCCCAGCTCCCACTCGGCCTCCTTCAGCCGGGATAGCGCCGCCTCCAGCCGCTCGGGCAGCTCCTCCACGCCGGTGGAGAGCTGCCGCGCGGCGGCGTGGGCGGATTCGTAGTTCGCCCGAAGCTCCCGCCAGGCGCGCATGCCCGCCAGGAAGCTCAGCCGGAGCTTCCCCCGGGCGGGCGCGGCGGATACGACCTTCACGGGCCCGATCTGCCCCGTGGAGCTCGGGTGGGTGCCGCCGCAGGCCACCATCTCGAAGTCGCCCATGGCCACCACGCGCACGTGCTCGCGCACGGTGGGCGCCTTGCGCAGCGGAAGGCGCGCCAGCTCCTCCGCATCCGGGAACCAGCAGCGGATGGGGTGATCCTCCTGCACCCGGCGGTTCACCAGCGCCTCCAGACGCTCCACGAGCTCCGGCGCGAGGTGCGTCTCCCCGCCGGGCATGTCGATGTCGATGCTCGAAACCTCCGGCCCCAGGTGCAGGCCGATGGTCACCGCTCCGGTCAGCTCCCAGAACGCACCGGCCAGCATGTGGTCGGCGGCGTGCTGCTGCATGTGGTCGAAGCGCCGCTCCCAGTCGATGCGCCCGTGCACGGCCTCGCCTGCGGCAAGCTTGCCCTCCACCGAGTGCCAGACCTCGCCGCCCTCCGCGCTGACGTCCGTGACCCGCAGGCCGTTGAGCGTCCCGGTGTCGAAGGGCTGGCCTCCCGATGTGGGATAGAAGGCGCTGCGGTCCAACGCCACGCGGCCGCGCTCGTCCACGGCGACGACGTTGGCGTCGAATTCCGTTTGGTAGCTGTCCGCGTAGTAGAGCCGTTCGGTCATGTCTCTTCCCTCCATGCATCCATCCATGCATCCGTCTATGCATCTATCATAAGGCTAATTTGTGAAAATTACAAGTGAATTGTGTCGATATTTGTTGACGCGGACGCATCAAAAACGCTATAATATATGAAGATAAAGTTGAAGGATTTTTGACGTTTTTCCGGAGGATGGAAATGATCAAGCTGCTGACGGTATCGGTTGCGGCGTACAACATGGAGAAGTACCTGCGCCGCACGCTGGAATCCCTGGCGCTGCCGGATATAGTGCGGCGGCTGGAGGTGTTCGTCATCGACGATGGCGGAACCGACGGCTCGATGGCCATCGCCGAGGAATTCTCGTACCGCTACCCCTTCACCTTCTTCCCCGTGTACAAGCAGAACGGCGGCTACGGCAGCACCATCAATTGGAGCCTGGCCCACGCCACCGGCCGCTACTTCCGCCCCCTGGACGGCGACGACTGGTTTGACGCCCGCGGCCTGCGGCGGCTGATTCACGTGCTGGAGACCGCGGAGGCGGACGCCATCTACACCCCCCACATCCGCGTGCAGTTCAAGGACGATAAAGAGGTCTCCCGCAAGCTGACCGGCACCCATATGGAGGCCGTCTCCTTCGATCAAATCAGCGACGCCCGCGCGCTCGGCATGCACCGGCTGACCTACCGCACCAGCGTGCTTCGCGCCGCGCGGCTGACGCTGCCGCAGCACATCTTCTACACGGACACCATCTACGCCTGCGCGCCCCTCACCACGGCGCGGACGCTGCTCTCGCTGGACTTTCCGCTCTACTGCCTGCGCCTGGGCCGCGAGGGCCAGAGCGTGAGCAAGGAGATGCGCGCCGAGCACATCGACGACGCCCTTCAGGTGGTGCTGATGCTGGCGGAGAAGTGCCGCAACCAGCGCCTGGACAACGGCTGCAACGTTCGCCAGATGGAGGAGTTCACCGCCTATCTGAACCGCAGCATGCTTCGGCAGCTGCTGCGCGCGCCGCTCGACGGGCGCTACTTCCCCCGCCTGCGGCAGTATGAATCCGGAATCCTCGCCCGCTCCCCCGCGATCTTCGAGGACGCGGCGAAGCACGGCAAGCTCGGCCCCGTCATCCGGCTGCTCCGGCTGACGAACTACCACTTGGCCCGCATCATGCATCCCCTCTTCACGCGCTTCGTGCGGTACCTCCCCTGAGGGGCGCCGCACTTTTCTTCCTTATAAATCGGGGGCAGCCCTCCGGCTCTCCATGCCGGTCTGGACCGCCCCCGGATTCGGAAAGCCCGCTCGCATGCGAGCGGGCTTTCCCCTTGCACTCCTGTGATTCGCGCGGCTGTCGGTCAGATGGCCTTGGCGTGGGCCAGCAGGTACTTCTCGGCCTCCTCGCTCCAGAGCATGTTGTGGCGCGCGCAGATCTCCGCCAGCTCCTTGCAGATGGGATCGGTCTCGCCCTTCTTGGCGAAGTCCTCGATGGCGGTCAGCTCCATGGAGATGTTGGGGTAGATCAGCTTCTTGCCGCCCGGAATCTTCGGCAGGTTCATCGTGGTGTTGATGACCGCGTCCAGGCCGCCCACGTGGGTGATCATTCCCTCGGGATGCAGCTTGCCCGCCGCGATCATCTCCAGGGACTCGATCATGTCCGAGGTGTTGCCGCCGGAGGTGCCGACGATGTGGTGCGCGCCGTAGTGCACCTCGTAGAAGTTGAACATCGCCGAGAGCTTCGGGTTCGTCGGGCCCGCGAAGAAGTTCAGGCAGCCGTCGAAGGCCAGTATGGCGTCGCCCTGCTCGATGACGGCGGGCACCGGCGCGAACACCAGCACGTCGTCGTAACCCTTGCCGCCGGAGATCTCCATCAGCGTCTCCACGGCGTTCTCCTTGGTGTTGGCGTAGACCAGCTTCACACCGTTAGCGGCGGCGTCCTCCACCGTATAGATGGAAGCTGCGCGATCCAGGCGCGCCTGGTCGATGTCGGTCACGACCAGCAGGCCGGGCTTGCGGTCGCAGTGGATGGCGTAGTCGATGGCGCCCAGGCCCATCGGGCCCGCGCCGGCCAGGATGGCCAGGTTGCCACCCTCCTTGATGCCCATCTCGTGGACATAGGAGCCGGGATGGGTATGGTACATGGCGTGATAGGTGCCCACGATGCAGCTCAGCGGCTCGGACAGGCTGCCGTAGAAGTAGGCGTCCGCCTTGTACTCCAGCAGGCAGTTGTGATCCATGACCTCGTTCATCAGTATGGCGTACTGGCTGTCGCCGCCGCAGAACTCGAAGGCGTAGCCGGGGGTCATCATCGTGCCGCGATAGTCGATGGCGGGCTGGATGGCGAACTTCTCGCCGGGCTTATACTTGTCCGCCCACTTGGAGCCGACCTCGACGATCTGGCCGCAGAACTCGTGACCGATGATCGCCGGATGCTCGGCGATGTTCTCCGGCACGCGCTTGTGGGCCGAGCCCTGGATCGTGGCCTTGTAGCTGGACATGCAGATGGAGTCCGAGATGATCTTCACCAGAATCTCGTCGTCCTGAATCTTGGGCATCTCAAAGGTATCCAGGCGAAGATCGTTCGCCGCGTGCATGCGCACCGCTTTGTTCATCATAGGGCATTTCCTCCTCGATATGTATCGTAGTCAACCAAACCGGCTGGTTCACAGCCTTTCCTGGATACATTATACCACACATTGCCCCGGAATCCTATACCTTTCAACAAATATTACACCGAATATCGCTTGCTTAATAAATGCGGCGAAATGCACAAGGCGGACGGCAGGGATGCGGAAATCCGGGGCCGCTTACCCTCCTGACAAACGAAGAAATCAGGCGGTCGGCCTTATGCCGCCTGATTTCGTGCTCCGTACTATGATTCCTTTAGAAACGCAAGGCAGGACTTTGGGCCCTTGCGCATATGGGGCCCAAAGTCCGTCGCTCCAACGCGGCAGCATATGGCCGGCGGCCCCGCCGCCCTAGTGCCTGCCGCGGCCGGCGCCGCCGCCGAAGCC
>CANQGC010000285.1 GCA_947600345.1 uncultured Clostridia bacterium | reverse complement strand
AGGGAACGGGGAGCGCTTGACGCTCCCCATCTCTCCTTGGGCCGCCGGCAGGCACCCCTGCCGTGAGGCAGCAGCGACGGCCCGCAGGGCCGCCGCTGACCGGAATCCCCAGTGGGGATTCCGCCCCTTGCGCCCACAAAGGCGCAAAGCAAGGGGCATGGGCCTATAGCCCATGCCCCAAATCCCGCGCGCTACTTAGCGCGCAAGTCTCACTTCCATCCACACGCCCTCATACAGGCTCATGGCATCCTCCACATCATTGAAGTACTCGCACTTCGCCACGACCTCGGGCGACGGGTTCAGCGCGGGCATCGCCGCCTCCTCGGGGCTCAGGTTGTCCGCCACGGACTGGATGGGCGAGCAGTAGCGGATGTAGTCGAAGTTCATCTTCGCCACGTCCTCGCGGCACATGAAGTCGATGAACTGCTGGGCCTCGGCCAGGTGCGGGCTGTCCTTGGGCACGCACATGCCGTCCACCCAGATGTTGCTGCCCTCCTCGGGGATCACATACTTGAGCTTGTCGTTGCCGTCGATGGCGTACTGGGCGTCGCCGGAGTAGACCACGCCAATGGCCGCCTCGCCGCCGATCATCTTGTCCTTGATCTCGTCGAGCAGGTAGCCCGCCTGGATGCCCTTCTGCTTCTGCTCCACAAGCAGATCCTTCGCGGCGTTCAGCTCGGCCTCGTCCCGGGTGTTCATGCTGTGGCCCTGATACTTGAGCGCCAGGCCGATGGTGTCGCGCATGGAGTTCATCATCAGGATCTGGCCGGCGTACTTCTCGTCAAAGAGCGCGCCCCAGCTGGTCAGCTCCTCGGGGATCATCTCCGTGTTGTAGACGTAGCCCAGCGTGCCCCACATGTAGGGGACGGAGTGGGCGTTGCCGGGATCGTAGCTCGGGTCCTTCAGCGAATCCATCACGTTGGCAAAGTTCGGCATCGCGGAGAGGTCCAGCTCGGCCAGCATGTCGTGCTTGACCATGCGCTCGATCATGTACTCCGAGGGGAAGAGCACATCGTAGCTTCCGGCGCCGGCCTCGAGCTTGGTGTACATCTCCTCGTTGGTGGTGAAGTTGACGTAATCCACGGAGATGCCGGTCTCCTCCTCAAACATGTCGATGGTGGCCGGATCGATGTAGTCGAACCAGTTGAACACCGTCAGCGTTCCGTTCTCAGCCAGTGCGAGGCTGGGGAGGCAGCACAGGGCGAGCGCCAGGCTCAGAATCAGCGCGATCTTTCTCATGGTCGGGTTCCTCCTTGGTTTGTGGGATGATGGTATTTCGTCGCGGATGCGCTCCGCGGGGCGTGCATTTCCATTGCGGCTTAGAGTATCTCCAGGCCGGAGCGGCGGTTGACGATCAGCAGCAGCACCAGTATGCACACGAACATCAGCGCCGACAGCGCGTACATCGTGGGCTTCACGCCCAGGCGGGCGGCGGAATAGACGATCATCGCCAGGTTCTGGTCCGTGTTCGACGTGAAGTAGGAGATCATGAAGTCGTCCAGCGACATGGTGAACGCCAGCAATCCGCCGGTGACGATGCCCGGCGCGATCTCCGGCACGATGGCCTTCGTCAGCGCCTGGAAGGGCCTGCAGCCCAGGTCCAGCGCCGCCTCGTAGATGTTCGGGTTCATCATCTGCAATCGGGGCAGCACTGAGAGCAGCACGTAGGGGATGTCGAAGGCGATGTGCGCCAGTATCATGGTCCCCTTGCCCAGCGGAATTTTGACGAATACGAACATCAGCATCAGCGACACGCCCGTCACCATGTCCGGCATCGTCATCGGTATATTCGATAGAATCGCCATCAGGTTGAACCAGCCCTGCTTCATGCAGTACATGCCGATGGCGCCGAGCGTGCCGATCACCACCGAGGCCGCGGTGGCGATGACCGCCACCTCCAGCGTAACCTTCAGCGCCTTGATGATGTTCTCGTCGTGGATCAGCTGCACGTACCAGTCCAGCGTGAAGCCCGTCCAGCTGGCGCGGGAGACGCTCTCGTTGAAGGAGAGCGCGAACATCACCAGGATCGGCAGGTAGAGGAACGCCAGCACCAGCGCCAAGTACGTCCCCTTCAGCGCACGGGCCGCGCCGCGGCTCTTGCGGATCATGCGCGTCCCCCCTTCGATTCCGGATTCGCCAGGCGGAACAGCAGCGTGGAGATCAGCACCAGCACCAGCATCACCAGCGACAGCGCGCTGCCCGCGTTGCGGTTGTTGACCGTGATGAAGAACTCCTCGATCATGTCGCCCATCAGGTAGATCATGCCGTTGGAGAGCAGCCGCGTGATGGCGAAGGTCGTCACCGCCGGCATGAAGACCATCGTGATGCCGGACACCACGCCGGGGATGGATTGCGGAATGATCACCCGCGTGATGACGCGAATCGGGTTCGCGCCCAAATCCTCCGCCGCCTCGATCACCCGGGCGTCCAGCTTCTTGAGCGCCGTGTACACCGGCAGCACCATGAAGGGCAGGAAGTTGTACACCATGCCCAGCAGCACCGCGCCCTCGGTGCCGATGAACTGAATCTTATTAAGGCCCAGCTTCTCCAGCAGCAGGTTCACCAGGCCGTTGTTCTCCAGGATCGTCATCATGGCGTAGGTGCGCAGCAGGAAGTTCATCCACATGGGCAGCAGGATCAGCACCACCAGCATCTTGTTCTCGGAAAAGTCCCGGCTCGCCAGGAAATAGGCCGTGGGATAGCCGATCAGCAGGCAGAGCACCGTGCAGTACAGCGAAAGCCGCAGGCTGTCCAGCAGCACGGGCAGGTAGCCCGGCTGGAAGATGCGCAGGATGTTATTGGTAGAGAACGCCCCGCTCGAATCGGTGAAGGCGTAGTACCCCACGAACAATAGCGGCACCAGCGTGAACAGCAGCATCCAAATCGCGTAGGGCGCGGCGTACCATTGTCGCTTCATTCGCTCACGCCTCCTTGCGCATGATGTGGATATTGTAGGGCACGACGGTCAGCCCCACCCGGCTTCCGGCGGGCTGCATGGTCGTCGAGTGCACCTTCCAGCGCATCGGGCCCACGTCCACCATCATCTCGTAGTGCACACCCTTGAAGATCACGCTCTCGACCGTACCCGTCAGCATGCCCACGTCCGTGCCGACGATCATCACGTCCTCCGGCCGCACCACCACGTCCACCGGCTCGTTCTCGCCAAAGCCCTCGTCCACGCAGGGGAACTCCACGCCCAGCATCTTGACCAGGTCGTCCTCCAGCATCACGCCGGGGATGATGTTGCTCTCGCCGATGAAGTCGGCCACGAAGGCGGACTTCGGCTCGTCGTAGATCTTCTTCGGCGCGCCGATCTGCAGTATGCGGCCGCCGTTCATCACGGCCACGTTGTCCGACATGGTCAGCGCTTCCTCCTGGTCGTGGGTCACGTAGACGAAGGTGATGCCCAGCTGCTGCTGCATGGACTTCAGCTCCACCTGCATCTCCTTGCGCAGCTTCAAATCCAGCGCGCCCAGCGGCTCGTCGAGCAAGAGCACCTCGGGCTCGTTCACCAGCGCCCGGGCGATGGCAATGCGCTGCTGCTGGCCGCCGGAGAGGGAATCGACCGAGCGCTTCTCGTAGCCCTCCATCTTGACCAGCTTGAGCATCCGCGCCACCCGGCGGGCGATCTCCTCCTTCTTCTGCGCCCGGCTCTTGACGCCCAGCGCCTCGGGGGCCTTCAGGTTCAGGCCGAAGGCGATGTTGTCGAACACGTTCAGGTGGGAGAACAGCGCGTACTTCTGGAACACGGTGTTGATGCGGCGCTTGTAGGGCGGCACGTGAGCCACGTCCGCGCCGTCGAAGAGGATCTGGCCGCTGGTGGGCGTCTCGAAGCCGCCCAGCAGGCGCAAGAGCGTCGTCTTGCCGCAGCCGGAGGGCCCGAGCAGCGTGACGAACTCGCACTTGCGGATGTATAGATTGATGTGGTGTAAGACCTCGGTCTCCCCGAAGCTCTTGCACACGTCCTTGATCTCGATCAACCGAGTATCCTGTACCATAGCGGCACGATCTCCTTACCTATATCATCTAACAGCGCGTCCCCCAGAAGGGAGAATCCAAGGAACCTCAGGTTCCTTGGCAGGAATTCTTAAGGGACAGAGTCCCTTAAGCAGGTCCGGG
>CANQGC010000284.1 GCA_947600345.1 uncultured Clostridia bacterium | reverse complement strand
CCGAACAATTCATCGCTGATCTCGCCGGTGAGCAGCACGCGCACGTCCGTGTGCTCGTGGATGTACTTGCAGACCAGGTACATGCCGATGCTGGCGCGGATGGTGGTAATGTCGTAGGTGGCCAGCAGCTCCACCACGCGGTCGAGCGCCTCCAGCACGTCCTTCTCGGAGATGATGACCTCGGTGTGGTCGCTGCCGATGAACTCCGCGACCTTGCGGGCGTACTTCAGGTCGATGGCGTCGATGTCCATGCCGATGGAATAGGTGCGGATCCTGTGGGGCAGGCGCTTGGCGGCGATGGCGCAGACCAGCGAGCTGTCCAGGCCGCCGCTGAGCAGGAAGCCCACCGGCGCGTCGGCGTCCAGCCGCTTCTCCACGCCCGCGATCAGCAGGTCGTGCAGCTGCTTGCAGGCGGTCTCCTCATCCTCCATCAGGAACTGGTCCACGTGGGAGGGGTCGGCGTAGCGGGTGAACTTGCCGTCCGCCCAGTAGCAGCCCGGCGGGAAGGGCAGTATGTGCGCGCAGAGTCCGACCAGGTTCTTGGGCTCGCTGGCGAAGGCCATGTGGCCGTCGGGCAGCACGCCGTAGTAGAGGGGCCGGATGCCGATGGGGTCGCGCGCCGCCACGAAGCTCCCCCGCTTCGCGTCGTAGATCACCAGCGCGAACTCCGCGTCCAGCGCCTTGAACATCTCCAGCCCGTAGAGCTCGTAGAGCGGGAGGATGATCTCGCAGTCGGAATCGCCCCGGAAGCTGTACTTCTCCTTCAGGCGCTCGCGCACCGGGCGGAAGCCGTAGAGCTCGCCGTTGCAGACCACGAAGTTGCCGTTGAGCTCGAAGGGCTGCATGCCCCGCTCATCCAGGCCCATGATGGCCAGCCGGTGGAAGCCCATCCAGCCGCAGGGCAGCTCGATCATCTGGGACATGTCCGGCCCGCGCGAGGTGGTGCGGTCGAACGCCGCCTCCATGGCCGCCACGTCAATTTGCTTGCTCTCGATGCCGAAGATAGAACACATAATAAAAGCACCTCCGAATTATTTGCGGCGTCCTCGCGGGAGTCAATACCCCCATGCTCAGGACGAATGCCGCGATCCGTGGTGCCACCTGACTTGCTTCTTTGCGGGCTCCATCAAGCCCCGGCGGCTGTAACGTGCCGCCGCTCCGCCTCTCCTACTCGCGCAGCGCATTTCGCGCGCGCTTTGGGTTCGGGCTCGGGAGCGTTTCTTCGGCCGGGTCCCGGGCGGGGCTTCCAGCGTCCCCCGCTCTCTGGGCCGTTCGCACCGGCGTACTGCCTCTCCCTCATCGCGTCCGGTTTGAAATTGGCTGTATTCTAGCACGCGCTTTTTCGCTTGTCAAGAAAAAATTTGCAACTTCAAATTCATTTAACATCATTTCTTCGGTCCATATATAGGAAACGACGCGTTTTTTGCGTTGAAACGAAAAATCAACAATCCAAAATTGCAAAACCCCCTTGACAGGCGAAAGTTTTTCTGCTATCATGTCTGCCAGACAGAGCGAAGGTGCTTTTGTGAGCCGCCTTCGCTCTGTCCCTTTTTATGCAAATCAATCGCCAAACAGGGATCATCGACAGGAGGTCGGAATTATGGGCAAGTACAGCAAGGAAGACATCATCCGCCGCGTCAAGGAGGAGGACATCGAGTTCATCCGCATGCAGTTCACGGACATCTTCGGTCAGTTGAAGAACGTGGCCATCACGTCCTCGCAGATCGAAAAGGCCGTCAACAACGAGATCATGATCGACGGCAGCTCCATCGAGGGCTTTGTGCGCATCAACGAGTCCGACCAGTACCTGCACCCCGATCTGGACTCCTTCACCGTGCTGCCCTGGCGCCCCCAGCAGGGCAAGGTGGCGCGCCTGATCTGCGACGTATACAACCCCGACGGCACGCCCTTCGTGGGCGACCCCCGCGGCGTGCTGAAGAAGGTGCTCCAGAAGGCCGAGAGCATGGGCTTCACCTCCTTCAACGTGGGCCCCGAGTGCGAGTTCTTCCTGTTCCACACGGACAACGAGGGCAAGCCCACCACCAGCACCGCCGACGAGGCCGGCTACTTCGACCTGAGCCCGCTGGATCACGGCGAGGACACCCGCCGCGAGATCTGCCTGGCGCTGGAGGACATGGGCTTCGAGATCGAGGCTTCCCACCACGAGGTGGCCGAGGGCCAGCACGAGATCGACTTCAAGTACGCCGACGCGCTGACCGCCGCCGACGACATCATGACCTTCAAGCTCGCCGTCAAGGCCATCGCCCAGAAGAACGGCCTGCACGCGACCTTCATGCCCAAGCCGGTGTTCGGCATCAACGGTTCCGGCATGCACACCAACATGTCGCTGTTCAAGGACGGCAGGAACGTGTTCTACGATCCCGACGGGGAGAAGGGACTCTCCAAGGAGGCGTATTCCTTCATCGCGGGCCTGCTGACCCACGTGTGCGGCATGACGGCGATCACGAACCCGCTGGTCAACTCCTACAAGCGCCTGGTGCCGGGCTATGAAGCGCCGTGCTACCTGGCCTGGTCGGCCAGCAACCGCAGCGCGCTGATCCGCATTCCGGCCGCGCGCGGCCAGGCGACGCGCGTGGAGCTGCGCTGCCCCGACCCGTCCTGCAACCCGTACCTGAGCCTGGCGGTGTGCCTGGCGGCGGGCCTGGACGGCATCGAGAAGGGCATGACCCCGCCGGAGGAGATCACCGACAACATCTTCGCGATGGATCGCGAGGAGCGCGAGGCGCGCGGCATCGCCAGCCTGCCGGGCAACCTGAACGAGGCCATCAAGGCGATGCGCGCCGACAAGCTGATCTGCGACACGCTGGGCGAGCACGTGGTCGGCCAGTACGTGGCGGGCAAGAAGAAGGAATGGGACGCCTATCGCACCTACGTGAGCGACTGGGAGATCAAGAAGTATCTGGTGATCTATTGATCGGAGGAAGCGATGGCCAAGATCATCGTGGCCTTTCCGGACCAGACGATGTGCGTGCGCATCGCGGGCGCGCTGGAGGAGGCGGGCTTCCCGGTCTTCCGGCGCTGCCTGTCGGGCGCGGAGGCCATGCGGGCGCTGAACCTCTGCCAGGACGGCGTGCTGGTCTGCGCGCCGCTGCTGCGCGACCGCACCGCGGATTCGCTGGCGGCGGACGCGAGCGACCAGGCGCTGATGCTGGTCGTGGGCAAGCCCGAGCGGCTGGCGCTGTGCGAGAGCGCGAACGTGTTTCGCCTGGCCTGGCCGTTCAGCAAGCCCGAGCTGACCAGCGCCGTGCGGATGCTGTTGCAGCTGCACGACATGCGCAAGCCCCGGCGGGAGGGCGACGAAAAGCAAATTATCGAGCGAGCCAAGCTGCGGCTGATGGAGGAGCGGGGCCTGAGCGAGCCTGAGGCGCACCGCATGCTCCAGCGCGCCAGCATGAACAAGGGCCTCAAGATGGTCGAGGGCGCGCGCCGGATTATGAATGGGGATGGTTTACTATGAAGCGATATCCGATGTACGAACCGAGCACGGAGCATGAATCCTGCGGCGTAGGCGCGGTGGCCGACCTGACCGGCGCGGCGACCCACCAGACCGTGTCCGATGCGCTGACCATCGTGGAGCGCCTGGCGCACCGCGCCGGCTGCGACGCGCTGGGCACCACCGGCGACGGCGTGGGAATCCTGACGCAGATTCCGCACCGCATCTTCTCCCGCTGGGCGGCGGGAGAGGGGATCGACCTGGGCGAGCCCCGCGACTACGGCGTGGGCATGATCTTCGCGCCCGCGGGCAGCGCGCCCGAGGACGTGCGGGCCGCGCTGGAGAAGGCGGCGGCGGACGAGAACCTGCAGGTGATCGGCTGGCGCGACGTGCCCTGCCGCCCGGAGATCCTGGGCGACGGCGCGCGGCGGACGATGCCCGCCATCATGCAGTGCTTCATCCGTCGGCCCGAGGATTGCGCCCGGGGCCTGGAGTTTGACCGCAAGCTCTACGTAGTGCGCCGCCTGTTCGAGAAGGCGGGCACCGGAGCCTACGCCTGCTCGCTGTCCAGCCGCACCATCGTTTATAAAGGCATGATGCTGGTGAAGCAGCTGCGCACCTTCTACGACGATCTGCACGACGTGGACTACACCTCGGCCATCGCCAT
>CANQGC010000283.1 GCA_947600345.1 uncultured Clostridia bacterium | reverse complement strand
GTGCGGTGTTGCCTTAAGAATTCCTGCCAAGGAACCTGAGGTTCCTTGGATTCTCCCTTCTGGCATGCGGGGCTTCTTTGTGGTATAATGATTCCGAATATGAAGAGCGGGGCGAGGCTATGAAGCTGATTCACCTTTCCGATCTGCACCTGGGGAAGCGCGTCAGCGAGTTTCCCATGCTGGAGGATCAGGCGTACATACTGGATCGAATCCTGGAGATCATCGACGCCGAGTTGCCGCGCGCGGTGCTCATCGCGGGCGACGTCTACGACAAGCCCGTGCCCTCCGCCGAGGCCGTGCAGCTCTTCGACGATTTCCTCTGCGCGCTGGCGGCGCGGGGGCTACAGGTGTTCGTCATCAGCGGCAACCACGATTCCCCCGAGCGCATCGCCTTTGGAGGAAGGCTGATGGGCGGCGCGGGCGTGCACCTGTCGCCGGTGTACGGCGGTTGTGTGGAGCCCATCGAGCTTTCCGACGAGTTCGGCCCGGTGCGCTTCTATCTGCTGCCCTTCCTGAAGCCCGCCAGTGTGCGCCGCTTCTGTCCGGATGCGGAGATCGAGAGCTACACCGATGCCATCCGCGCGGCGGTCGCCCGCATGGAGATCGATTCGGCGGCGCGCAATGTGCTGGTGGCGCACCAGTTCGTCGCGGGCGCGGAGCGCTGCGAGTCGGAGGACCTGTCCGTGGGCGGCGTGGATGCCGTGGACGCGGCGGCGTTCGAGCCCTTTGACTATGTGGCGCTGGGGCATCTCCACGGGGCGCAGAGCGTCACCCGGCCAACGCTGCGCTACTGCGGCACGCCGCTGAAGTATTCGTTCTCGGAGCGGAGGCACGCGAAGTCGGTCACCGTGGCAGAGCTGGGGGAGAAGGGGTGCGTGGACGTGCGCGCCGTGCCGCTGGTTCCCCGGCATGACCTGCGCGAGCTTCGGGGCAGTTACGAGGAGCTGACGCTGCGCGCGAACTACGAGGGCACGGCAGTGGACGATTACCTGCACGTGGTGCTCACCGACGAGCGGGACGTGCCCGACGCCGTGGCGCGGCTGCGGAGCGTGTATCCGAACCTGATGCAGCTGAGCTACGACAACGCCCGCACCCGCAGCGCTGCGCGGCTCGACGCCGGTGCGGTCCGGCCGGGCAGGTCCGGCCCGGAGCTGTTCGCGGAGTTCTATGAGAAGCAGAACGGTTCGCCCTTGAGCGCGGAACAGGCGAGGTTCGTCGCGGAGCTATTTGAACGGATCGGGGAGGCGGAAGCATGAGGCCCTTGAAGTTGACCGTGTCCGCCTTCGGGCCCTACGCCGGGCGGCAGGAGATTCCGATGGAGCGGCTGGGGGCGCGGGGGCTGTACCTGATCGCCGGGGACACCGGCGCGGGCAAGACCACGATCTTCGACGCCATCTGCTACGCCCTCTACGGCGAGCCCAGCGGCGGGAATCGCGAGGCGTCCATGCTGCGCTCCAAGTACGCGGACGACGCCGAGCCCACCTTCGTGGAGCTGACCTTCCTGCACCGGGGCAGGGAGTACGCCGTGCTGCGCAGCCCGGAGTACCTGCGCCGCAAGAGCCGGGGCGAAGGCATGACGAAGCGCCCGGCGGGCGCGGAGCTGCGCTACCCCGACGGCCGGGTGGAGACGCAGACCGGCCGCGTGACCCGCTGCGTGACCGAGCTGCTGGGCGTGGATCGGCGGCAGTTCGGACAGATCGCCATGCTGGCCCAGGGCGAGTTCATGAAGCTGCTGCTGGCGGAGACGAAGGAGCGCCAGGAGATCTTCCGGGACATCTTCAAGACGGGCGTCTATCGGAGCTTCCAGGAGGAGCTGAAGCGGGAGCTCTCCGGGCTGGAGGCGGAGCGGAGGTCGGCCAAGGACGGCCTGCGCCTGTACATGGGCGGCATACTGTGCGAAGCGGACGGCCCGCTCGCGGCGGAGGCCGCCAGGGCGCGCTCCGGGGAACTGCCGGCCGGGGGCGCGCTGGAGCTGCTGGACGCGCTGATCGCCGGCGACGCGGCGGAGGAGGCGCGGGCGCGGGCGGAGCTCGCGGAGGTAGAGGCGCGCGCCGAGGCGCTGACCTCGGAGATCACCGTGGCGGAGCAGCGGCGGCGCATCCGAAGCGCGCTGGAATCGGCCCGGGCGGAGCTGGCGGCCAGCGAACCCAGGCTCGCGGAGCTCACCGCCGCGCTGGAGGAGGCGCGGGCCGGGCAGCCGGAGGCCGACGCGCTGGCGAGGGAGATCGCCGCCGCCGAGGCGGAGCTTCCTGGCTACGGCGAGCTGGCGGCGCTGGCGCGGTCGGCGGAGAGCCAGGGCGCGGCGCTCCGGCAGGCGACCGCCGAGAGGGACGCCCGGCAGCGGGCGCTGGAGGCGCTGCAGGCCCGGCTTCAGGAGAGCCGGAGGGAGCGCGACGCGCTGGCGAACGCGGGGGAGAGCACGCTGCGGCTGGAGGCTGAGCGGGACAAGCTGGCCGAGCGCCGGCGGTCGCTCCGCGCGCTGCGGGAGGAACTGCGCGCGCTGGAGGCCCTGCGCGGGGAGCTGGCGGCGGCCCAGCGCGCCTACGCGGACGCCGAACTTCGGGCGAAGGAGGCGAAGGCGCTCTCCGACGCCCGGAGGCGCGCCTTCAACGCCGAACAGGCGGGCATCATAGCGGAATCGCTGGTCGACGGCGAACCCTGCCCGGTGTGCGGCTCCACCGTCCACCCGAACAGGGCGGCGAAGTCGGCCGAAGCGCCCACCGAGGCCGAGGTGGAGCGCTCCGAAGCGGAGGCCCGGCGCGCCCAGACCGCGGCCAACGAGCTGAGCGCCGGGGCCGCCGAGGCGCGGGGCCGCGCGGGCTCGGCGCAGTTCGCGGCGAGCGCGAAGGCCGCGGAGCTGCTGGGGGATTGCCCGATGGACGACGCCGGGCGCCGCTGCGCGGCGGAGCTCGCGCGGATCCAGCAGGAGCTGGACTCCCTGGCGGAGCGCATCTCGGCGGAGCAGGCGCGAGCGAAGCGCCGGGCGGAGCTGGACGAGCAGCTTCCGAGGGATGAGCAAGCCGTCGCGGAGGCGGGCGATCTGCTGGCCGAGCGGAAGCAAAGGATCTCCGCCATCGAGGTTCAGCTCGCCGGGACGGAGCGGCAGCGAAGCGAGCTCGCCGCAAAGCTGCGGCATCCCGACGAGGCCGCCGCGCGGCGGGCGAAGGCGGAGCTCGAGCGAAGGCTTTCCGACTTCAACGAAACGCTGAAGCGGGCGGAGCGCGACCGCGCGGACTGCGCCCAGCAGCTCGAGAACCTGCGCGGCCAGGCCGGGCAGCTGGAAAGGCAGCTCGACGGCGCGGAGGAGGCGGACCTCGACGCGCTCACCACCGAGAAGGCCAAGCTCCTCCAGCGCAAGGCGGAGCGAGCCGCCGCCGTTCAGGAGCTCGCCCACCGCCTGTCCACGAACTGGAAGGCGCGGGAGGACATCGGCGCGAAGAGAGCGGAGCTCGCGGCGCTGGACGCGAAGTGGAGCTGGATGAAGGCGCTGAGCGACACGGCCAACGCGAACCTCAGCGGCAAGGAGCGGGTCACGCTGGAGGCCTACGCCCAGGCGGCGTACTTCGACCGCATACTGGGCCGGGCCAACGCGCAGCTGATGCGGATGAGCGGCGGCAAGTACGACCTGGCGCGGCGGGAGAGCCCGGGCGACCTGCGCAGCCAGAGCGGACTGGAGCTGGACGTGATCGACCACTACAACGGCAGCCGCCGCAGCGTGCGCACGCTGTCGGGCGGCGAGAGCTTCCTGGCCTCGCTGGCGCTGGCGCTGGGGCTTTCGGAGGAGGTGCAGGCCAGCGCGGGCGGCATCAAGCTGGACTGCCTGTTCGTGGACGAGGGCTTCGGCACACTGGACGAGGAGGCGCTCAACCAGGCGATGCGGGCATTGGCCGGACTTGCCGAGGGCGACCGGCTGGTAGGCGTGATCTCCCACGTGGGCGAGCTCCGGCGGCAGATCGATAAGCAAATCCTGGTCACCAAGCCCCGCACCGGCGGCAGTAAGGTGGAGATCGTGGTATAGAGCAAGAAGCGCCCCTCCGTAGCCCCCAGAAGGGAGAATCCAAGGAACCTCAGGTTCCTTGGCAGGAATTCTCAAGGGACAGCGTCCCTTGAGCAGGTCCGGGCAGC
>CANQGC010000282.1 GCA_947600345.1 uncultured Clostridia bacterium | reverse complement strand
GTGCACATGTACTACCGCTACCTGGGCGTCGATCCCAGCAAGGAGATGCGGGAGTTCTACAAGCAGATCATCCACGCGGGGGAGAACATCGAGTTCAGCCTGGACGCCATCACCGAGGAGCTGATGCGCAGCAACGGCGGCGACGGCGCTTACGTCTGCGAGTACTCGGTGTTCCGCGAGATCTTCAACCTGCAGATGCGCAACCTGGAGCGCCTGGGCTCCACCATATTCCTGGGCATCGTCATGGTGGACTCGGGCGAGCCCGACACCATGGACAGCATCCGCCAGGACAACATCATGACCAGCCTGCGCGATTTGCTGCAGTCCAACCTGCGCCGCGGCGATACCATCACGCGCTTCTCGCCCACGATCTTTGCGCTGCTGCTGCCCACCGTGAACTACACCACCGGCAACATGGTCATGGAGCGCGTCAAGCGCCTCTTCTACCAGCAGCATCCCAATTCCGACATCACCTACCGCTACCTGATCGGACCGCTGAGCGAAAGGAAGCCTAAGCTGGAAGAAAAAGAATAAGGGGATGCGGGGCCGCCGAATGGCGGCCCCGCGTGGGTTTTGGGAATCTCCACTGGAGATTCCCTTCATCGGCGATGCTTTGCATCGCCGATGGGGGTGCCGCCTCACGGCGGCAAGCAAGCAAGGGTGCCCTGCCGGGCACTTGGACGCCTCACGGCGTGGGATTTGCGCCTCACGGCGCATGCCGCCGCTTTGCGGCGGCAAGGGGTGCGGAATCCCCACTGGGGATTCCGGTCAGCGGCGGCGCTTGCGCGCCGTCGCTGCTGCCTCACGGCAGGGGCGCCTGCCGGCGGCCCAAGGAGAGATGGGGAGCGTCAAGCGCTCCCCGTTCCCTCCTTGGATTCTCCCCTCCCTTTCCTGACCAGGGCTGCGGCCCTGGACCCGGGGAGGAACCGAGCTTGGTTCAGCTGCGATACTTCCGTTACGCGGGGACCTCGACCCCCGCGCTCGGGAGGTTTCGTTGAAGGACCGGGGGCTACCGGGGGAGTTCGTATTGCGGAGGTTGCGTTACGCCGCGGTTACGCGCCGCGGCGGTCGGGGGGCTGCGGGCTTTGCCCGCAGCGTGGGGGACGCGGGGGAAGGGGCGGGGTTCGCTCTTTGGTTTCCTTTGTTGCTGCGCTTGTTTCCTTTGGGTTGCCTGCTCCCACACACAGACGCAGAAATCCAGCGCTCGGATCTATGGCGCTGGATTTCGTCGCTTAGAACTATGGTTCCTGTAGAAACGCAACGCAGGACTTTGGGCGGTCGGCCTTATGCCGCCCAAAGTCCGTCGCTCATGCGCGGCAGCAGACGGAAGCGGGCACTGCCCGCCTAGGTGAGTTGGCGGTGGTAGGCGATGGCGAGGCCCAGGATTTTGGCGTAGGAGCTGTTGTTGGCGTCGAAGATCATGGGGGCGTACTTTGGGTTGTCGGAGACGAGTTGGATGCCGTGGGGGAGGTGGTAGACGTGCTTGAGGGTGGCGCTGTCGTCGATGATGACCGCGGCGATCTGGCCGTCCTCCACGTCGTCCTGCTCGCGGAAGTAGACCACGTCGCCCTCGAGCAGGCGCGGGGCCATGCTGTCGCCGCGAACGCGCAGGGCGAAGTCGCACTCCAGCTCGTCGTCCACGCTGACGAAGGCGTCGCGCTCCTCGTCGGCGAAGATGGGCTGGCCTGCGGCGATGCTCCCCAGCACGCGGATGCGCTTGCGCCGCACCGGCAGTAGATCCGGATGCGGCAGCGGATTCGCCTCCATCGGCGCATCCTGGCCCATCAGCCAGGCCGGATTCACCCGCAGCGCCTCCGCCAGCTTGTAGATGTTGCCCTGCTTCGGCGCATAGTCCCCCGATAGATACGTGCTGATCGAGGACTTGCCGATGCCCGTGCGGTTCACCAGATCCACCTGCTTCGCGCCGCGCAGCCGCATCGCCGCCCGCAATCGCTCCGATACAATACTCATACTCATACCGATCCCCCCATTTCAGTATATTTCCATTCTACCATGAAAGTTCAGGAAATGCAACCCTTTACAAGGTGAAAAATTCGGAAAAGTGAACGAATTGCCTTGACAAGTCCCGCGCGCCGTGCTATCATTTGGTTCAGAAACACGAACATACGTTCTATCACGGAGCGCTCGCTTCGGATCGGGGAGCCAGCGCTTCCGGCGGCAAAGGAGGGAATGGAGCATGGTGACGAGCTTGCGAAAGGAGTTTGATGCAGCGGTGGCGTATCTGAGCCAGGCGCGGACGCTGAACATGCGCATCGACGCGGGGTTTGAGCGCATTCAGCAGCTACGCGCGCTATCCGAGCGGCGCACGGCGGTATACGGGCGCGAGAGAGTGCGCGCGAGCGGGGCAGCGGACGGCAGGATGGACGTAGTGGCGCGCATTGTGGATGCGGAGCGGGAGCTGGACGCGCAGATCGACCAGATGATCGAGCTGAAGGAGGAGATCGCGGCGGTGATCGAGCGGGTGCCGGACGAGCGGATGCGGGCGCTGTTGGAGTTTCGCTACTTGAACTGCTGCACCTGGGACGAGGTTGCGGAGCGGATGAACTACACGACGCGCAGCATCTACAACCTCCATACCGCCGCGCTGCAAGCCATCGTCCCAATAATCACCACTCCAGGGCCCGCAGTGCGGGCGGCCACCTGCTGCCGCGCATAGACGACGGACTTTGGGCCCGTAGATCATGGGCCCAAAGTCCTGCGGTGCGTTTCTACAGGTGCGTTGGTGCGAGGCACGACCTCTGGCCCCATAGATCTGAGGGCCAGAGGTCTTCGTTTAAGGAACGGAAGGCCCGGGCAAAACGCGGCAGCAGAAGGGAGAATCCAAGGAACCTCAGGTTCCTTGGCAGAGATTCTTAAGGGACAGAGTCCCTTAAGCAGGTCTGGACAGAGTCCAGAACGGGTCTGGGCGGAGCCCAGCGGGTCCGGGCGGAGCCCGGCGTAACCCCAGCGGCCCGCGGTATCCAAACCATTGCCAGGCAAAGCGAACCAAGGCCCCACCGCCTCCATACCGCGGGCCGCTCGAAGCGAGTTTTGGTTTGGAAAGCTGCGCTTTCCAAACCAAAAGAGCAAACGTGCGCATCGCCTCACCCGCCCAACCGCCCCGGCAAAACCAAACCTCCGCAATCAGAAGGCAGGCACACCCTCTCCAATCCATAAGAGCCGCGCACGAAGGAGCGCGGCTCTCGATGCCTAGAAAGCAGAATTATCTCCCACGCAACCATTGCATTGAATTTCACCCCAAAATCTGGTAATATGTCATCATCGAAAGCCGCGCACGAAGGAGCGCGCCTCTCGACGCCCAGCAAGCACCCCCACCCCCAACCGCAAACATTGCATTGAATTTCACCCCAAAATCTGGTAATATGTCATCGTCGGGAGCCGCGCACAAAGGAGCGCGACTCTCGACGCATCTGCCATTCACAGAAAGGAGGAAAGGGAATGACGGAACGTCAAAAGCGCTTTTGCGAGGAGTACCTGGTCGATCTGTGCGCGGCGCGGGCCGCGCGGCGCGCAGGCTACGCCGAGTCCACGGCCCTGAGCAGCGCGCCGACCTGGATCAACCCCGAGCACCCCTCGCGGCCCGAGCTGCGCAGGGAGATCGACCGCTTGCTGGCCGAGCGCGCCAAGCAGACGCGGGTGAGCGCCAACGGCGTCGTGCGGGAGCTGACCAGGATCGCCTTCGACGGCCAGGACGAAGCGGCCGAAGAGGGCGCGGCGCCCGCGCGGCCGAAGGGCTCCGCGGACGTGCGGACGCAGGACCGGCTCCGCGCGCTGGAGCTGCTGGGCAAGCACCTGGGAATCTTCACGGAACACCTGGCCGTGGAGCAGGCGCAGCCGGTGATCGTGGACGAGTTCGAGGGCCCCGGCGAGAGCGAAGGCCCGGCAGAGGCCGAGGTTGCGGATGAAACCGAGGGCGGAGGTGGCGATGAGTAAGGAGATGCCCGCGGAGCGGATCCGCGTCCGGGAGCTCATCGCCCCGGCCTTCCTCCCCGTGCACCGGGACATCCGGCAGGGCCGCCACAGCGAATACTGGCTGATGGGCGGCAGGGGCTCGGCAAAGTCCAGCTTCGTGTCGCTGGAGATCGTGCTCGGAATGATGCGCGCCGCCTACCGGGCGCGGGGACG
>CANQGC010000281.1 GCA_947600345.1 uncultured Clostridia bacterium | reverse complement strand
GCGGCAGCAGAAGGGAGATTCCAAAGGACCTCAGGTCCTTTGGCAGGTCTGGGCAGCGCCCAGCGTAGCCCCTGAGGTTGCGACAAGCAGGCGGCTGCGGGTTAGGGAGAAAGGCATCGCTCAGGAGCGGCCCGCGGTGTCCATCCAATGGTTTGGCAATGCGAACCAACGCCCCATCGCCCCCATACCGCGGGCCGCGGCGGCGCGCCTTTTATGAGGGGAAGCAAAGCTTCCCCGATTTAAAAGTAGCCGCCACTAACTCTCTAACGCATCGCTTCGAATGCCAGCAAACTCCGGCATCACGCACACCGGCGGACCAACGAGAAGCTTCCTTCCGTTCACGGCAGATTGCGCCATTATTCAGGAGACGACCCTTATTTAGCTCGCATCGTTTTTACTTTATCGGCAGGCAGCAGGCAGCAGGCTTCGCCTGCGAGTTAGTGGCGGGCTCCCTCGGCTTGGATCGCTGCGCTCCCAAGCCAAGGTGTCGCCGCCGGCGGCCCGCGGTATGGTTTTGATGAGACCTTGGTGCGAATTGCCACTGCTTTGATTCACTACCGCGGGCCGCCCCTGTGCGCTGCCTTTCTTGTTCACCCGCAGCCGCCTGCCTATCCGCAGCCTCTGGGGCTACGCTGGACTCTGTCCAGACTTGCTTAAGGACCTGAGGTCCTTAAGAATCTCCCTTCTACTGCCGCCCCTATGCCGCTTTCGGGATTGCATTCTCGCCGCGCATGTGTTATGATGAATCGGAACCAATTTACTTCCCAAGCTTTCTACCAAGGAGAATCGCCATGACCCGCAAGGAATTCCTAAACTTAATGAACAACGGCCCCCTCTTCCTCGACGGCGCGACGGGCTCGAATCTACGCGCTACGGGCATGCCCGTGGGCGTGAGCGCCGAGGCCTGGATTCTCGAACACCCCGACGCGTTCATCGGCCTCCAGCGCGCCTACGTGGATGCCGGCAGCATGGCCGTCTGCGCGCCCAGCTTCGGCGCGAACCGGCTGACGCTGGGCATGTACGGACTCCAGGACAGGGTGGACGAATTCAACCACCGGCTCGTGGCGCTTTCGAAGCAGGCGGCGCAGGGCCGCGCGCTGGTGATGGGCGATATGTCACCCACGGGCAAGCCGCTGGACGTGGAGGGCGGCGTGAGCTACGATGAGGCGCTGGGCGCCTACCGGGAGCAGGCCGGGGCACTGCTGGACGCGGGCGTCGATCTGTTCATCATCGAGACGATGCTCAGCGTCACCGAGTGCTGCGCGGCCATCGAGGCGGTGCGCTCGCTGAGCGCGGACATCCCCGTATTCTGCACGCTGACGCTGGATGCGGTGGGCGGCGCGTACTTCGACGGCGACGCCGGCGAGGCGGCGGAGCAGCTGCCCGCCGTCGGCGCGGATGCCGTCGGCATGAACTGCGGCCAGGGGCCGGAGCTCTACACCTCCGTAATCGAGCGTATGCGCGCGCTGACGAGTGTGCCCGTCATCGCCAAGCCCAACGCCGGGATGCCGGAGATCCTGAGCGACGGCAGTGCGCGCTACGCCATGACGCCCACCCGCTTCGCCCGGGAGATGCGCAAGCTACAGCTTGCCGGGGCGAACATCCTCGGCGGGTGCTGCGGCACGACCCCCGAGCACATCCGCGCGATGGTGGAGCTATGCGGGAAAGGGTGAAGCGCTGAGGCGGGATGGAAAGATTTTGCGGAAGGTTCGCTTGCGCTTTGGGCGTGGGAAGCTATGCTTCCCACGCCCAAGTTTGCTTCGTTGTTTCCAACCTCCAAGGGCTGAGCTCCTTTGGAATCTCCCTCCTAGGATTGGGGCGTTTGAAGCTTTGCGTTTCTGAAAAAATCAGGAAAGGTAAAAAACAAAAAGATTTATTGGAACTTTCTGGCCGGAGCTGCGTCTAACTCTTTGGAAGCGAGCGAGAGAGCTCCGCTTTCGGAAGAGAGTCGGGAATCGGACGCATGCGCGATGCGCCATGCGCCGGTCGAGAGGAACGAGCAATGCGCTGCGCATTGGGGAAGGCTCCCCGCCAAGGACGCCGCTCCCAGTTCGCGAATTTGGATCGGAGGTGGATAGGAACAGAGGGAATGGATCTCGACCAAGCCGAAGGCCATCGGAGCACAATCAAACAGTAACGCAGTAACATTCAGCTTTGCCAACAGTAACAATTCGGCAAAAACGCTCCGTCGCCCGAGGCGCGGGCGGGAGTCACGGACAGACTCGGAATCTCTATTGAATTCTGAACGACATTCGATCGACAAGTTGCGAGACATTCATCCACCACAGGAAAAGGAGGGCGATGCAAAGGGCTTTGATAAACCGCGGCGCGCGACAGCATGCCATTGTTTTTCGCTGCCCGGCGGCATTGCCGCATGGAACCCGGCGCGGCGGGCGTTCCGAAAGGAAGGCTTCCGCGTGAAGCTGCGTCCGGAATGGAATCCGGCGCGCGGAACGGTTCCGTGACGATGCGGCAGGACCGCCAGATTCGCCCAACGAAGGCCCGCTTCCCCCGGCGAGGGAGGCGGGCCTTTCCGCTCATTCCGCCGCACTCTCGGTGCGGGCGGGTTCCCTCTCCTGAAAGCACACCCACACCGGCGGCGCGAGCTCCGCGTCGATGGCCGCGGCGGCCTCGCGCCAGTCCGCGCCGCACATGCCGATGGTCAGCATGTTCTCCGCGACGTCCACGCTCGCGGAGGTTGGCTGCGCGTCCAGCTCGGGATGCGTGGCGCACCACTCCTGCGCCGCGTTGAACAGCTCGTCCTGGGCTTTTCGCAGCTCGTTCTCGCCGTATTTGGCCGCGACGATCCATGCGCCGCCGCCAAACATCTCCCTGAACTTCGCCAGGATCTCCTCGGTCGGGTCGACGATGGCGTAGGTCATGCCGTCGGCGTTATTGGCCCAGCGGCCGGCGTAGAAGTCGGGATAGGGATGCTTGGGCCGGAACTCGCCCGTCGCCGCGTCGCAGGTCTGCTCGAAGTATTCCTCGAAGCGCCGGCCGGTGTCGGCCACCTCGGCGCGGTACGCCTCGTCGCCCCAGCCGGGGTAATTCGCCCACTCCGCGCTGGTTTCGAACTCGGGTCGGGGCTTGCCTGTGCCCCAGGGCGTGAAATCCGCGTCTGTCCATTCGGGCATGTGTTCGCCAAGGTAGGTGGGCTGGAACCGCTTGACACACACCGGGCAGGGCTTCTTCTCGAACTCCTCCGCCGCGGCTTGGCTGATCGGGTACTTGCGGTAGATTTCGCGCTCGTAGATTTCCCGCACTCCGCCGGTCCAGGGGTCCGTCGCCGAAGGGCGGTCGCAGTCGGGATCGGCGTGGTAGTAGAGGTCGGACTGGTTCGTGTAGAATTCCGCCGTCTCCGCCCGGGCGCAGGCGTTGAACAGCATTGCGGCCGCGAGAAGGATGATCCATTTGCGCATGGTCTCGACGCCTCCTTTCTACTTATAATGATGCGCTGGGAGGGGGAGATGTTAGGTGGGCGCTTGGGATTTTTTTATGGATGCGTTGGTTCGGATTGCCGGGGATTGGGGATTGGCGCGGCGCTTCGTTAATTGAGTTAGTGGCGGGCTCTTTTGGCTCGGGAAGCTGCCGCTTCTCGAGCCAAAAAATCGCCGCCGGCGGCCCGCGGTATGGTGGCGATGGGGCGCTGGTGCGAATTGCCGGAGTTTGGGTTGGATACCGCGGGTCGCCTGGGAGCGCGGCCTTGTGCCTCGAACCGCAGCCGCCTGCTCAGCGCAGCCTCCGGGGCTACGCTGGGCTCTGCCCAGACCTGCTTAAGGGACTCTGTCCCTTAAGAATCTCTGCCAAAGGACCTGAGGTCCTTTGGAATCTCCCTTTTGCTGCCGCGTTTAGGCCGACCTCCGTCCCCCAAACGAAGACCTCTGGCCCTCGGATCTATGGGGCCAGAGGTCGTGCCTCGAACCAACGCTCCTTCAGAAACGCACCGCAGGACTTGGGGCCCATAATCTACGGGCCCCAAGTCCGTCGCCCCAGCGCGGCAGCAGACGGCCGCCCGCACTGCGGGCTACTCGATGGCGATTAACTGCGCGCTTTCTACGCCGGGGATTTGGTCGAGCTCGCGCAGGGCGTCCTCGATGCTGGCGTCCATCTGGCTCACGTCCAGCGTGACCACCACGCTCGCAACGCCCC
>CANQGC010000280.1 GCA_947600345.1 uncultured Clostridia bacterium | reverse complement strand
GAAGCTCCTCTCCGGCGGCACGCTGGACAACGGGCTGCGCATCGAGCGCGTGAGCGTGCCCTTCGGCGTCATCGGCATCATCTACGAGGCCCGGCCCAACGTGACCGGCGACGCCGCGGCGCTGTGCTTCAAGGCGGGCAGCGCCTGCATACTGCGCGGCGGCAGCGAGGCCATCCACACCAACGCGGCCATCGTCCGGGCGATGCGCAGGGGCTTGGGCAAGGCCGGGCGCAACCCGGACGCGGTGCAGTTGATCGAGGACACCGACCGGGCCACGGCCCAGGCGCTGATGAAGCTCAACGGCTACCTCGACCTGCTGATTCCGCGCGGCGGCGCGGGGCTGATTCGAAGCGTCGTGGAGAACGCCACCGTGCCGGTGATCGAGACCGGCGTGGGCAACTGCCACGTCTACGTGGAGCGGAGCGCGGACGTCGATATGGCGGCGGAGATCGTGTTCAACGCCAAGACCTCCCGCCCGTCGGTTTGCAACGCCATGGAGACGCTGCTGGTGGACGCGGAGATCGCGGAGGCGGCGCTGCCCGCCATCGCGGCGAAGCTCAAGGAGAAGAGCGTGGAGCTGCGCGGCTGCGAACGTACGCGGCAGATTCTGCCCGAGGCCGTGCCCGCCACGGAGGAAGACTACGCGAAGGAGTTCCTGGACTACATACTGGCCGTGAAGGTCGTGGACGGCATCGAGGAAGCGCTTTCTCACATCGCCCGCTACTCCACCCACCACAGCGAGGCCATCGTGACGCGGGACTACGCGGCGGCGGAGCGCTTCATCGCGGGCGTGGATTCGGCGGCGGTGTACGTCAACGCCTCCACGCGCTTCACCGACGGCGGCGAGTTCGGCCTGGGCGCGGAGATCGGCATCTCCACCCAGAAGCTGCACGCGCGCGGCCCGATGGGCCTGGAGCAGCTGGTGACGAGCAAGTACGTGATCCGGGGCGAAGGCCAGGTGCGCGTTTGAGCCTGGCTCCTTTGGGGTATGAATAGTATGAGGATAGCGCGAAGGAGGAGAATCGATATGGCAATCGCAGTCAATGGCGAAAACTTTGAGCAGGTGGTATTGAAGAGCGAAAAGCCGGTGCTGGTGGACTTCTGGGCGGAGTGGTGCGGCCCGTGCAGGATGCTGGGCCCCGTGATCGAGGAGCTGGCGGGCGAGCACCCGGAGATCGAGCTGGCCAAGGTCAACGTGGACGAGTGCCCGGAGCTGGCGATGGGCTACCGCGTCAACGCCATACCGGCCGTCATGCTCTTTAAGGATGGCAAGGTCGCGGCCCAGACGGTGGGCTACCAGCCGAAGGAATCGCTGGAGGCGCTGTTGAAGTGAGCGCTCCCCTGGCGATGGCCGCGGAGCGTGGACTTCGGCGGCATCGCCGCTCGCCGCGATTCGATGGAGAAGCGAGCGCGACGGGGCGGACCCGGCGCCGCCGGATGGCGGCGCGCGTCCGCCCCGTCGCGCTTTTTGTGAAGCCCGCGAAGCTGCACGGGAGAAGCCGCATCGCGCCGGATGCCGGGCGCTTCCCGGTCGCTGCGGGCATCGGCGCGCGGATTTTACTTGTGCGCGCTTCCCCGTTAACCTTCATTGCTATATAATGTCTCCGGCGAAGCTTCGCCAAACTACGATCGAACCTTCGGGTTCGGAAGCGAGGAAGCAAAGATGGCTCTCTATACGATGAAGGAATTGCTCAGGGACGCGGAGAAGCGCCGCTACGGCGTGGGCTTCTTCAACGCGGTCAACATGGAGATGGTGCGCGCCTACATCCGCGCGGCGGAGGAGTGCGCGTCGCCGATCATCATCGGCACGGCGGAATCGCTGCTGATCTACGGCGACTTTGACTGGCTGTCCCCGGTGATGCTGGACGCGGCCCGCCGGGCGAAGGTTCCGGTGGCGGTGCACATGGATCACAGCTACAGCTTCGAGGTGCTGATGAAGGCGCTGCGCAGCGGCTACGGCTCCATCATGTTCGATGGCACGCGGCTGCCCAGCCACGAGGACAACGTGCGCGTCTCCGCGGACATCGTCCGCATCGCCCACGCCATGGGCGCGGGCCTGGAGTGCGAGATCGGCAGCGTGGGCGGCCTCAGGGACGCCGAGGGCAGGGAGGACCAGACGGCCTACACCGACCCCGACGAGGCTGCGGAGTTCGCCGAGCGCACAGGCTGCGACTTCCTGGCGGTGTCCATCGGCACCCAGCACGGCGTGTACAAGGCCACGCCGAAGCTGGACATCCCGAGGCTGAAGCAGATCGCAGCGAAGGTGGACGTGCCGCTGGTGCTGCACGGGGGCTCCGGCCTCTCCGACGACGACTTCCGCAACACCGTGGCCGGGGGCATCCGCAAGGTCAACGTCTATACCGACATGCTGCTGGCGGCGAAGAAGGCCATCGCGGAGAATCCCGACGCCATCTACACCGACCTCAATCTGCTGGCCGAGAACGCCATGAAGGACGCCTGCGCCGCCAAGCTCAAGCTCTTCGGCAGCGAAGGGAAGGCGTAGGAAGCGCTTCGGAAGGATAGAGAAGGTTTTGCAGTCGAAGGCAGCGCCGGACGCGGCGATCCGCCATTGACCGGCAGGAATGGGGACGCGGCTTCACGGCCGTCGTGCATGACAATCAGAAGCGCGGCAGCCGTAAAGCCGCGTCCCCTGGCGCGTTTCGGCAACGCCACACACCTTATCTGTGCGGTGTTGCCTTTGGGCTGACCGACTCGGAAGCTTGTGAACCCCAGGGGTTCGCAAGCTTCCTGTGGCGACCGCTCCGGTCGAATCAAAGATTCGAGCAAGCCGCCGTGGGAAAGTCGTCTCCAGACGTGCTGCCGATTTGCGCGGCGTTGCCTTGCGGCGCGGAACCGCCACAAGTGCACCTTGTACGAAGGCGGCACCGGCCACATCCGCAACATCCACCGCTTTGGCCGTTGGACCGTCCCTCCGCGAGATTCGCCCCCACACCGTTCGATTGTGCAATGCCAGCATTGCCAGATGCGAAGCTGCGACAGCCATTCAAGCCGTAGCCGCAATTTCAATCCACTCGCCCCGGGCGGGGCGAGACCGCCCTTCCTGGTGTACAGCTTCAGCGACCTGCATTTCAATCCACTCGCCCCGGGCGGGGCGAGACCTGGCGCGGCGCTGAAAAATCGCATTTTTTCAATTTCAATCCACTCGCCCCGGGCGGGGCGAGACATGCCCTGTCCCTGGGCCTGGAGGATGGCATTGTATTTCAATCCACTCGCCCCGGGCGGGGCGAGACCCGAATTCCTCTTTCAGCGTGCCCAATATGTACATTTCAATCCACTCGCCCCGGGCGGGGCGAGACCATAACTGCCTGCGCATGGATGAGACCGACGCAAATTTCAATCCACTCGCCCCGGGCGGGGCGAGACGTCCGTCGAGGATGGCTCGCACCATCTCGGTGTTATTTCAATCCACTCGCCCCGGGCAGGGCGAGACCGATTGAGTTCCGGCTTGTCAAGTTCCGCAACGCATTTCAATCCACTCGCCCCGGGCGGGGCGAGACGCTACGCGGCCATCTCCGAGCGAACCGGCCACAGCATTTCAATCCACTCGCCCCGGGCGGGGCGAGACGTGACCTACGCCTGCGCGGATGAAAGCCAAATGGATTTCAATCCACTCGCCCCGGGCGGGGCGAGACTGCAGCTCTGTTTTCAGCTCGTCCAGGTGCACGTATTTCAATCCACTCGCCCCGGGCGGGGCGAGACGGTAGAAGTTCAACGACTTGATCGTGAGGTCGAATTTCAATCCACTCGCCCCGGGCGGGGCGAGACCCGCCTGGGCCGCAGCGAACTGGCAATCCAGAAATTTCAATCCACTCGCCCCGGGCGGGGCGAGACACGGCCTTGATCCACTCGTCCGGCACCCAGTTCCCATTTCAATCCACTCGCCCCGGGCGGGGCGAGACGCCCAGTGGGTCGGAATGTCTAGACGGTAGCGGTGATTTCAATCCACTCGCCCCGGGCGGGGCGAGACCCGGATGCAGCACGTCCATCTTGATCTTGAACGGATTTCAATCCACTCGCCCCGGGCGGGGCGAGACTCGCCTTCAGCGTGGAGAAGCTTGTCTCACACTCATTTCAATCCACTCGCCCCGGGCGGGGCGAGACCGGGCAATACCAGATGGATCGGCCGCCACGACGATTTCAATCCACTCGCCC
>CANQGC010000279.1 GCA_947600345.1 uncultured Clostridia bacterium | reverse complement strand
CATTTTTCCTATAAGTTTTTTTCACCCCCAGTTGAACTGGGGGTTGCTTATCGCCTTTTCGGCTACCAACGCAGGACTTTGGGCCCATAATCTACGGGCCCAAAGTCCGTCGCCTAAACGCGGCAGCAGGTGGAAGGCGGCACTGCCGCCCCGCCGGCCTATTCGACGGTGACGCTCTTGGCCAGGTTGCGGGGCTTGTCCACGTCCAGGCCCTTGGCCAGGCTCACATAGTAGCCCATCAGCTGGAGCGGGATCACCGCCAGGCTCGCAGCGAAGTGGGGATCGGTCTTGGGGATGTAGACGGTGAAGTCCGCCGCGTCCTCCACGTTGTAGTTGCCGTAGTTCGTCAGGCCCATCAGGTATGCCCCGCGGCTCTTGCACTCGGCCATGTTGCTGATCATCTTCTCGTAGAGGTTCTGCTGGGTCAGAATGCCCACCACAAGCGTGCGGTTTTCGATCAGGCTGATCGTGCCGTGCTTGAGCTCGCCCGCGGCGTAGGCCTCGGAGTGGACGTAGCTGATCTCCTTCAGCTTCAGGCTGCCCTCCATGCCCACGGCATAGTCGATGCCCCGGCCGATGAAGAAGGCGTCCTTCGCGTTGGCGAACTTCGAGGCAAACCACTGCATGCGCTCCTTGTCCTCCAGCACGCGCTCGATCTTGCCCGGCAGCGCGCGAAGCTCGGACAACAGCCGCTCGCACTCCTCCGGCTCCATCTCCCCCCGGGCCACCGCCAGCCGGATGGCCAGCAGATAGGAGACGATCAGCTGCGTGCTGTAGGCCTTCGTGGTCGCCACGGCGATCTCCGGGCCCGCGAAGGTGTAGATCACGTGATCCGCCTCCCGGGCGATGGTCGAGCCCACGACGTTGACGATGGCCAGCACCCGGACGCCCTGGGCCTTCGCCTCGCGCAGCGCCGCCAGGGAATCCGCCGTCTCGCCGCTCTGGCTGATGATGACCACCAGCTCGTCCTTCTGCAACAGCGGCTTGCGATAGCGGAACTCGCTGGCGATCTCCACGCGCACCGGCACCCGGGCGAAGTCCTCGATCACATACTGCGCCGCGACGCCCACATGGTAGGCCGAGCCGCAGGCCACGATGTGCACCTGGCTGATGCTTCGCAGGGCGTCGTCGGTCAGCCCCGCCTCGGAAAGATCGATCTCGCCGCCCTTGACCAGGGAGTTGATCGTGTCCAGCACCGCCTTGGGCTGCTCGTGAATCTCCTTCATCATGAAGTGCTGGTAGCCGCCGCGCTCGGCCGACTCGGCGTCCCAGGTGATCTGCACCGGCTCCTTGGCGATGGGCTCCTCGTCCACGGTGTAGAAGTCCACGCCGCCGCGCGTCAGCCGGGCGATCTCCATGTTGTCGATGTAATAGACGCTGCGGGTGTACTTCAGGATCGCCGGAACGTCCGAGGCCAGATAGCTGGCCGAGTCCGTCACGCCGATGATCATCGGGCTGTCCTGGCGCGTGGCGTAGATCTCGCCGGGGTAGTCCTTGAACAGCACCGCCAGCGCGTAGGAGCCGCGAATGCGCATCATGCTGCGCGCCATCGCCTCCACCGGCGTGCCGCGGTACTTCTTGTGGTAGTAGTCGATCAGCTTGGTCGCGACCTCGGTGTCGGTCTCGGAGTAGAAGCTGTAGCCGTTCTTCTCGAGCTTCTCCCGAAGGTCGAGGTAGTTTTCAATGATGCCGTTGTGCACGGCCACGACGGCCAGATCGTCGCTGTAGTGGGGATGGGCGTTCTGGGTGGAGGGCTCGCCGTGGGTGGCCCAGCGGGTGTGCCCGATGCCGCAGTCGCCGACCATGGATTCGCCGTCGTTGGTCTTCTCCTGCAAAACCTTCAGGCGGCCCTTGGCCTTGACCACCTCGATGGGCTTATCGCCATCGCGCACCGCGAGCCCGGCGGAGTCGTAGCCCCGGTACTCCAGCTTGGACAGGCCGTCCAGCAATATCTTCGCCGCCTGTTCGTTTCCGACATAACCGACAATTCCGCACATAGTGTCTCTACCTCCATCCGGGCTCGGCCGCCCCGGCGCTCGATTCGATGCAAACATAAATATATTACTCCTATTTCTTGATTCTGTCAAATCCGGCGGCCCCTTTCCCTCGCTTCCGCATCCAACGATATGAGAATTTAACGCCAAAAGTGCGCCCCGGTCATCAAAAAACCCCGGAAATGGGATGCACGCGCCCAAATTGTGTGCTATAATGAGAGATGTGAAAATGTAAGCAATGCAAAGTCCCGGAGGGAAATATGCGTCCGAAATATACCGTGTTCAAGCCCCGCGAATCGGCGCGGAACTTCCTGCTCTCGGTGGTCATCATGACGGCGAAGATGCTGTTCTTCGCGGTGCTGCTGATCGGCGTCTGCCTCAGCGGCGTGGTCGGCGGCCTGGCGAAGGCCTGGGTCGACACCTGCCCCGCGCTGGATCTGGAGGCCATCGGCTCCCAGTCGCTGACCTCGTTCATCTACGACCGCCGCGGCGGCCTCGTCACCGAGTTCAAGGGCTCGCAGAACCGCATCTACGTGGAGTACGCGGACATTCCCGAGACGCTCATCAACGCCTTCATCGCCATCGAGGACGCGCGATTCCGCGAGCACCACGGCGTGGACCTGAAGCGCATCGTCGGCTCGCTGGTGAACAACTTCAGCGGCGGCGCCACCCAGGGCGCATCCACCATCACCTGCCAGCTGGTGAAGCTCACGATGCTCAACGCCGATCAGAACTACAAGCGCAAGATGCAGGAGGCCTACCTGGCGCTCCAGGTGGAGGAGGCCATGACCAAGGAGCAGATCATGGAGGCCTACCTGAACGTCATCTACCTGGGCGGCCCGAACTACGGCGTGCGCATCGCCGCGCGCGACTACTTCGGCAAGAACCTGAACGAACTTTCGCTGCGGGAGTGCGCCTGCCTGGCGGCCATCGTGCGCAACCCGTACCGGTACAATCCCCGCCGGAACTACTACGACCGCAACACCCCGGAGCAGATCGAGGACCGCACCGACTACGTGCTCGACGAGATGCTCGACCACCAGCTCATCACCCAGCAGGAGCACGACGCCGCCTACGCGGAGCGCCTGCACGTGCTGGTGAGCTCTACCGCGTCCTCGGACGCCATGTACGACAACGCCTACTACGTCGAGTATTCCATCTACGACGTGGTGACGAAGATGCTGCGCGTCGAGGGCCTGGAGGACACCTCCTCCAACCGCAGCTCCATGGAGACCCGCCTGCGCAACGGCGGCTACCTGATTTACACCTCCCTCGACCCCAACGTGCAGGAGGCCGTGCAGCAGACCATCTCCAACTGGAGCCAGTACCCGCCGATGCGCTACTCCAACGACTCCAGCACCCAGTCCTCGCTGGGCGGCGGCGAATATCTGACCGTGGTGCAGCCCCAGGCCGCAGCGGCGGTGATCGACTGGCACACCGGCGAGCTGGTGGCGGTGGTCGGCGGCCGCAGCGAGCCCGTGCAGCGCAAGCAGCTCAACCGCGCCTATCAGCTGGAGATGCCGGTGGGCTCGGCGCTGAAGCCGCTGTCGGTGTACGGCCCCGCCTTCGACCTGGGCCTCTCCCCCGGCTCCCCGGTGCTGAACCTGCCCATCGAGATCGAGAACTGGAACAGCACCAACGGCTATCCGAACAACTTCTCCGACGGCGAGTTCACCGGCGTGGAATCCATGCGCATGGCCATCAACCGCTCCAACAACAACTCCGCCGCCCACGCGCTGATGGACTACGTGGGCATCGAAAACTCCGTCACCTACCTGCTGAAGCTGGGCATCGAGCCGGACCACATACTGGCCACCGGCGCGGGCCTGGCGCTGGGCTCCTCGGGCGTTTCGATGATCGAGCTGGCCGCCGCCTTCGGCGCGGTCGCCAACGGAGGCAAGTATCTGGAGCCCTACGCCTTCACCCAGGTGCTCAACAACGACGGCACCGTCTACATCGACGTGCGCGAGGTGCAGACCACGCGCCAGGTGTTCAAGCCGTCCACGGCCTACCAGCTGGTGGACTGCCTGATCGACTGCGTCAACTCCGAGGAGGGCACCGGCTCCAACGCCAAGTTCGGCAACCTGACCGTGGCGGGCAAGACCGGCACCAACACCAACAACATCGGCGTGACCTTCGCCGGGATGACCGGCTACTACGCCGGCGCGCTGTGGATCGGCTCGGACTA
>CANQGC010000278.1 GCA_947600345.1 uncultured Clostridia bacterium | reverse complement strand
GGGCGCGGGCTACGAGTTCAACAACAAGATCGTGGGCGGCGTGATCCCGAAGGAGTTCATCACCCCCATCGACGAGGGCATCCGCGAGGCGGCCCAGAGCGGCTCGCTGGGCGGCCACGAGGTGGTGGACTTCGGCGTGGACCTGATCGACGGCTCCTACCACGAGGTGGACTCCAGCGAGATGGCGTTCAAGATCGCCGGCTCCATGGCGTTGAAGGAGGCCCTGCGCAAGGCCGACTGCGCGCTGCTCGAGCCGATGATGAAGGTCGAGATCGTCGTCCCCGAGGAGTACCTGGGCGACGTGATGGGCGACGTTTCCGCCCGCCGCGGCCGCGTGACCGGCATGGACATGCACGCGGGATTGCACACCATCGACGGCGTGGTGCCGCTGAGCGAGATGTTCGGCTACGCCACCGATTTGCGCTCCAAGACCCAGGGGCGCGGCACCTACACGATGCAGTTCGAGCACTACGAGGAAGTGCCGACCAACATCGCAGACAAGATTCTGGGCAAGGCGAGCTACTAAGCTCTGACAATTTAGAAGGGAGATACACTCATGGCAAAGGCACATTTTGAGCGCACGAAGCCTCACGTAAACATCGGAACGATCGGACACGTCGACCACGGCAAGACGACGCTGACGGCGGCCATCACGATGGCGCTGGCGCAGAGCGGCCAGGCGGAGGCCATGCGCTATGACCAGATCGACAAGGCGCCGGAAGAGAAGGCGCGCGGCATCACGATCAACACGGCGCACGTCGAGTATGAGACCGCGAAGCGTCACTACGCGCACGTGGACTGCCCCGGCCACGCGGACTACGTCAAGAACATGATCACCGGCGCCGCGCAGATGGACGGCGCGATCTTGGTCGTGTCCTCCGCTGACGGCCCGATGCCGCAGACTCGCGAGCACATCCTGCTCGCCCGTCAGGTCGGCGTTCCGTACATCATCGTGTTCATGAACAAGACGGACCAGGTGGACGATCCGGAGCTGCTGGAGCTCGTTGAGATGGAGATCCGCGAGCTGCTGAGCGAGTATGACTTCCCGGGCGACGACATTCCGATCATCAAGGGCTCGGCGCTGCTGGCGCTGGAAGCGCTGACTGCCGGCAAGCAGGCGAAGGACACCCCGGAGTGCCAGTGCATCTTCGAGCTGATGGACGCGGTGGATGCCTACATCCCGGAGCCGCAGCGCGCGAACGACAAGCCGTTCCTGATGCCGGTCGAGGACGTGTTCACGATCACGGGCCGCGGCACGGTTGCGACGGGCCGTGTGGAGCGCGGTCAGGTGAAGGTCTCGGACCAGGTCGAGATCGTCGGCCTGACGGACGAGAAGCGCACGACGGTCGTTACTGGCGTCGAGATGTTCCGCAAGATTCTGGACTACGCCGAGGCGGGCGACAACATCGGCGCTCTGCTGCGCGGCGTGCAGCGCAGTGAGATCGAGCGCGGCCAGGTGCTTGCGAAGCCGGGCAGCATTCATCCGCACACCCACTTCATGGGTCAGGTGTACGTGCTGACGAAGGAAGAGGGCGGCCGCCACACGCCGTTCTTCAACGGCTATCGTCCGCAGTTCTACTTCCGCACCACGGACGTTACCGGCAACATCAAGCTGCCGGCGGGCGTCGAGATGGTGATGCCCGGTGACAACATCGACATGGAGATCGAACTGATCACCCCCATCGCCTGCGAGGAAGGCCTCCGCTTCGCTATCCGCGAAGGCGGCCGCACCGTCGGCTCCGGCGTCGTCACCAAAATCATCGAGTAGCCCGCAGGGCGGCAGTGCCGCCTTCCACCTGCTTCGCCGTTTGGGCGACGGACTCCCACCCCCATAGATCCGAGGGGTGGGAGTCCTGCGTTTCGTTTCTGAAGATTCGATTGTACGAAGCGACGAAATCCAGCGCCATAGATCCGAGCGCTGGATTTCTGCGTTTGTGTGCGGGGAGCAGGCAAACAAAAGGAAGCAAGCGCAGCAACGAAGGAAACCGACGAGCGAACACCACCCCTTCCCCCGCATTCCGTCCCCCAACGCTGCGGGCATCAGCCCGCAGCCCCCCGACCGCCGCGGGCGCGTAACCGCGGCGCAACGCAACCTCCGCAACACGAACTACCCCCGGTAACCCCCGTTCCCAAAAACCAAACCCATCAGAGGGCCGGTATTGTCGGCCCGATAACCGAAGGTTCCGTAAGAAGTACAAAGGCCAACCCCGGGTCCAGGGCCGCAGCCCTGGTCAGGAGAGGGAGGGGAGAATCCAAGGAGGGAACGGGGGACGCTTGACGTCCCCCATCTCTCCTTGGGCCGCCGGCAGGCGCCCCTGCCGTGAGGCAGCCAGTGGAAATCCCAAAGGGATTTTCGCTGCAGGGAATCCCCAGTGGGGATTCCCAAACCCACGCCGTGAGGCGTCCAAGTGCCCGGCAGGGCACCCTTGCCGCCGTGAGGCGGAACCCACCCAGCGGCGATCCGCAAGGATCGGCGCTGCCCGGAATCCCCAGTGGGGATTCCGCACCCCATGCCGCCGCAAGGCGTCCAAAATCTTACACTACTTGATGCTCCGCCCACTTCCCACTGCGCATGCGCCACGCATAAATCACCGAGCGCACAGCCCAATCCGTAAACATCCCAATCCAAACAGCCACCGGGCCGAAGTGGAAGGCGCGGATCAGCACGCTGGCGATCACCACGCGGCAGGTCCACATGGTGATGGTGGAGACGATCATCGTATAGCGCACGTCGCCCGCCGCGCGCATGCCGTAGGGCGGTATGAAGGACATCGACCAGAACAGCGGCTTGAATATGGCGATCAGCCAGGTGAGCCGCACGGTGATCTCCGCGGCCTCGGTCTCCATGCCCGCCAGCGCCGTGACCGGGCGCACGATCACCGCGCTCAGCGCGCAGATCAGGATCGTCGCGATCTCCGCGTAGCCGGTCAGCTTCCATATGTAGCTGCGCGCCTCGTCCGGCCGCTTCGCGCCCATGCACTGGCCCACGATCGTCATCATGCCCAGGCCGATGCCAATCTGCGCGGTGGCGGTCAGGCTCTCGATGGTGGCGGTCATCGCCTGGCCCGCGATGGCGGCGGTGCTCAGCGTGGACACGCTGGACTGGATCGCCAGCTTGCCGAACTGGAACATGCCGTTCTCGATGCCCGCGGGAAGCCCGATGGCGAGAATCTTGCCGATGCTCCGGAGGTCCGGCCGCACGGTCAGGAAGTTGCGGATCACGATGGACTGGCTGGGCTTGCGCAGCTCCCAGAGGATCGCCGCCGCGCAGAGCACCCGGGAGATCAGCGTCGCCAGCGCAGCGCCCGCCACGCCCATGCCCATCTTGAAGATGAACACGGCGTTGAGCGCGATGTTGACCAGGTTCGACGCCGCCGATACCACCATCGGCAGCCGGGAATTGCCGTCCACCCGGAACAGCGCCGCCCCGGCGTTATAGAGCGCGATGAAGGGATAGCTGAGCGCCGTGATGAACAGGTAGGACAGCGCGCCGTCCATGACCTCGGGGTCCACCGAGCCGAAGATCAGCCGCAGTACCGGCCCCCGCAGCAGCACCAGCACCAGCGTCACCGCCAGCGAGAGCACCGTCACCGTCAGCAGCAGCTGCCTGCCCGCGTAGGTGGCCTCCCCCGTCTCGCGCCTGCCCAGGCGCTGGGCGCAGATCACCGCGCCGCCGGTGGCCAGCGCGGAGAACACCTGTATGATGAGCACGTTGATGGCGTCCACCAGCGAGACCGCCGAGATCGCCGCCGAGCCCACGCTCGCGACCATCATGGTGTCCGCCGTGCCCATCAGCGCCGTGAGCAGCTGCTCGATCATCAGCGGGATCAGCAGCGCCCAGATTTGCTTCTTGGTAAACAATTTCCGCACTTCGTTTCGTATCCAAATTGCCCATCCATTATAGCACCGGGGCGCGGGTGGGAATATCACGATCGGGTAAAAATCGCGTGGCGGAATGGGGATGGGGATGGGGGACGGGGCGCGCAAGTGGGCTTCAGGCTTGTTGAAGTACGGTAGGGGTGGCGGGGCGGGTGAGCGCGGCCAGGGTTCAAGTTTGCTGAAGTACGGCGGTGGGTGGAAAAGCCTGGCGGGGGCGGGCGAGCGCGGCGTTGCAGAGAGTTAGTGGCGGCTACTTTTAAATCGGGGAAGCTGCGCTTCCCCTCATAAAAGGCGCGCCGCCGGCGGCCCGCG
>CANQGC010000277.1 GCA_947600345.1 uncultured Clostridia bacterium | reverse complement strand
GCCGAGACGGTTGAGGTGGCGAATTATCTGCGCGAGCGCGCCGCGGCGGGAGAGGCGATCTTCTACGACATCTACACCGAGGAGGAGAAAGCTGCCGACCCCGCCAAGCGGGACACGGGGCTGTTCTTCTTCCGGGGCGAGCCCGGCGCGCGCTTCGCGGTGTGCAACGCGGGCGGAGGCTTCGCCTACGTGGGCGCGATGCACGACAGCTTCCCCCACGCGCTGGAGCTGTCCAAGCGCGGCTACAATGCCTTCGCGCTGATCTACCGTCCCGGCTGGGACACCGCCTGCGAGGACCTGGCGCGGGCGATCACCTTCATCTTCGATCACGCGGAGGAGCTGGAGGTGGACACCTCCTGCTACTCCCTCTGGGGCGGCAGCGCGGGCGCGCGGATGGCGGCATATCTGGGCACCTATGGCCCGGCGTACTTCGGCGGCGGCGATCTGCCCAGGCCGGGCGCGGTCGTGATGCAGTACACCGGGCACGACGAGTACAGCGAGCTCGACCCGCCCACCTACGCCTGCGTCGGCACGAATGACGGCATCGCCAGCTGGCGCGGGATGCAGCGGCGGCTCGAAGCGCTGTCCGCGCTCGGCATCCCCACCGAGTTCCACGCCTACGAAGGCTTGAGCCACGGCTTCGGGCTGGGAACGGGCACGGTGGCCGCGGGCTGGATCGACGACGCGATCTCATTCTGGGAAGACCAGATGGAATAAGCGACAAAATCAGAGGAGGGAGCAGGCATGAAGCGGAAGGGGCGGATCCTGGCGCTGCTGATGGCGGCGGCGATGGTCGTGTCGGCGCTGTGTGCGGCGGCGGAGCCGCTTGCGTTCGAGGCGGACGCGGGCGCGGAAGCGGAGCTGGATTTGCCGCAGGATGGCGCGGTGGAGACCATCGATGAACAGGGCGATGAAGCGAACGCGGAGGAGGAAGGCGCCGCGCCGGACGCGCCTTCGGACAGCGATGCGCTCGCTGCCGCGGGCTTCCTCATGGACGGCGATACGCTGGTAGTCTACGAGGGCGAGGGCGGCGACGTAATCGTTCCCGACGGCGTGCGGGTCATCGGCCCGGTGGCGTTCTGCGAATTGCCGGAGCTGCGCAGCGTTGAAATTCCGGCGAGCGTGGAGCGCATTGGGGACTACGCCTTCGCGAACTGCGAGAATTTGGAGGCGGTGCGCCTCTCCGAAGGATTGCTGGAGATCGGGGATTGCGCCTTCGAGAATTGCGCCTCCCTGAGGGACATCGAGCTGCCAACGAGCTTGACGCGCATCGGCGAAGCCGCCTTCCCCGAGAATATCGAGAATGTATCGGAGCCGCAGGACGCGGTGGAGGAATATAAGAGAGAGTTTGCACCGGAATCCGCGGAGTTCCTGGTGGAGGACACGGAGGAATCCTGGCCGGTGGCTCTCAGCGAAATCGACTATCCCGAGGCGCTCACGATCGGAGTGAAGGAGGCCGTCACGCCGGAGGTGAACTATGTTCCGGCGTCCGAGGGGGACGTGCTGATGTACTCCACCAGCAATAAGCGGATCGCCAAAGTGGATGCCGCCAGCGGAAAGATCACGGGCGTGAAGAAGGGCGAGGCCACGATCACCGTTCAATCCACGGCGGGCGCGAGCGCGTCCTGCAATGTGACGGTTTCGGCCGCGCCGAAGAAGGCATCGTTCGCGCAAAGCAAGGGCGCGCTGGGCGTGGGGCAGACGCAGCGCCTGGAGCTGACGCTGAGCAAGGGCGCGGCGTCGCATCAAATCAGCTGGAAGAGCAGCAACGATGGCGTCGCGACGGTAGAGAACGGCCTGGTGACGGCGGTATCGCCGGGCTCGGCCAAGATCACGGCCCAGACATTCAATAAGAAGAAGGCGAACTATACCCTCACGGTGAAGCCCGCCGCGACGGCGGTACGCGCGGCGGAGGCCGTAAAGCTGTGCGTGGGGCAGACGCCCTACGCGCCGGAGGTGGCGTTGGAGCCCGCCGACGCGTTGAGCGACATCGGCTTCACCAGCGACGACGAGGACGTCGTGGCCGTGGAGGACGGCAAGCTGGTCGCGAAGCAGACCGGCAGCGCTAACATTACGGCGACGGCGCGCAACGGCGAAAATTCCACATCGACGCAAATTGCGATAACGGTGGTCGAGGCCCCGACGGGGATCCGCATCGCCAATCCGGTCGAGGCGCTGGGCGTGAAGGAGAGCTACATATTCCGGGCGGAGCTGGAAGGCGACGCGGAGCTGGGCGCGCACAACGTCTGGTCGAGCGACAAGCCGGGCGTGCTGAAACTGGTCGACGCGGCGAAGGGCGAATTCAAGGCGGTCAAGAAGGGCAGCGCGAACGTAAGCGTCACTTCCGCGAACGGCCTGACGGCGTCGATTCCGGTCAAGATTCAGGCCGCGCCGTCGAAGCTCACGCTGAGCGCGAAGAAGGGCACGCTGGGCCTGGGCGAGACGGTGCAACTGACGGCGAACTTGCCGAAAAACGCGGCATCGCAGATCACCTGGGAGAGCGACAACGAGGGCATCGCGACGGTGGAGGACGGCCTGGTGACGGCGGTCGCGCCGGGCTCCGCGAAGATCACCGCCCGGACATTTAATAAGAAGAAAGCAACTTACAGCGTGACGGTGGCGGCCGAGCCGGAGGGGATCGAAGTTCCGAAATCGCTCGCGCTGGGCGTGGGACAGAAGTACACGCTGGACGTCAAACTTTCGCCCGCGAATTCGGCGGGAAAGCTGACCGTCGCAAATTCGAATGAATCCGCCGTGCAGCTGGACAAGGGCGAACTCTCGGCGGCGAATTCCGCCAGCCTCAAGCTGACGGCGCTCGCCGAGGGAAACGCGACGCTGCACTTTGAGAGCTACAACGGCCTGAGCGCTGATTGCGAGGTGTCCGTGTTCGCTGCGCCGACAAAACTGAACATCATCAACTCCGTGACGCTGGGCAAGGGCGAGACCTACCAGCTGCGGGCGGAGAGCGACTCCAACGAAGCGCTGCTGGCGCATTGCACGTGGAAGAGCTCGAACAAGAAGGTTCTGCAAGTGGACAGCAACGGCAAGCTGACGGCGAAGAAGACGGGCACGGCGAAGATCACGGCGTCGCTCCCAGCGGGCAAGGGGACGATCCGCAAATCGGTGAACATCCGGGTGGTCAGCGCGCCGACGGGCATCGCGCTGAGCCAATCCAGCGCCGATATGCAAATCGGCGGCGAATTGCAACTGGCGACGACCCTCTCCCCCGCCAAATCCGCCTCGCAGATCACTTGGACGAGCAGCAACGAGGCCGTGGCGCAGGTGGACGGCAGCGGCAAGATCACCGCCGTGGGCGGCGGCGAAGCGACGATCACCGCGCAAACCTTCAACAACCTGAGCGCGAACTGCGCCGTGACGGTGGCGAGTCCGGAGGCGCCGGAGATCACGATCAACGGCGAACCCGCGAGCGGCGAGGTTCCGGAAGTCTCCGACAGCGTGGCGCTGGGCTGGTCGAGCCCGGTTCCCGCGCAGAGCTACGACGTGGAGGTCTCCGGCGAGGACGGAGCGGTCCTTCTGGACTTGCAATCGACGAGCGAAACCGGCGCGACCATCGAAAAGGAGCAGATGGTTTCCGGCACGATCTACACCGTGCGCGTGACGGCCAACCACGGCGCAGACAGCGCGGTGAGCGCAAGCGCGCAGTTCAAATACGCCGACTCCAGCGCCGGGCAGAACGGCTCCACCGTCTACTTCACCTCCGACATCTCCGCCGCGGGGATGCTGGCGGTGTACAATGCGCTCGGCTGGTCGCCCAGCGGCAATGTGGCCGTCAAGCTCTCCACCGGCGAACCCCCGGCCAGCAACTACCTGCGGCCCGAGCTCGTCAAGGATGTGGTGCAGCTCGTCCGTGGCACCATCGTCGAGTGCAACACCGCCTATGGCGGCTCCCGCAGCTCGACGGCCATGCACATGCAGGTGGCCGAGGATCACGGCTTTACCGCCATTGCCGACGTGGACATTCTCGACGCGGACGGCTCGCTGGAGCTCCCCGTGAACGGCGGAAGCCGCTTGCAGACCAACCTGGTCGGCGGGCACTTCGCCAACTACGATTCCTGCGTCGTGCTCTCCCACTTCAAGGGCCACGCGATGGCGGGCTTCGGCGGCGCGATCAAGAATATCTCCATCGGCCTCGGCTCCCAGGAGGGCAAGTGCCTGATTCACACCGGCGGCA
>CANQGC010000276.1 GCA_947600345.1 uncultured Clostridia bacterium | reverse complement strand
ATGAACATCGACATGTTGCGGCCCTCGATCACCGGCTGCTTATCGACTGTTCCGTACTCCTTGACCCGCTCGGCGAAATCCTTCATCACTTCGCGACCGATCTCGGAATGCGTGATCTGACGGCCCCGGAAGCGGATCGTTACCTTCACCTTGTTTCCATCCTGCAGGAACTTCACGGCGTTCTTGACGCGCACGTCCACGTCGTGATCCTCGATGGTGGCGGAAAGGCGCACCTCCTTGACCTCGATGACCTTCTGGTTCTTGCGAATCTCGCGCTCCCGCTTGGATTGCTCGAAGCGATACTTGCCGTAATCCATCAGCTTGCAGACGGGCGGCTTCGCCTGCGGCGCGATCTTGACGAGATCGAGCTCTCGCTCCTCCGCCAGGTTCAGCGCCTGCCGGATGGGCATGATGCCCAGCTGTTCGCCATTCTGATCGACGACGCGCACTTCGCGGTCGCGGATCTCCTCGTTGATCATGAGATCGTTAATTGGGATGCACCTCCTATGCATAAGGTCGGGTAAAATGAAATGAGCAGCGCAAAGCGCCACTCATTCAAAGCCCATGCGGGGTCTGTTTTGATGTGAACCGATGCAATATTCTCGCACGGTGAGAAGTGGACGCTTCTGCTTACCGAACTATTATAGCACGGCGCGCCCCCGCGCGCAAGGCCCCTCCCTGTTAATTTTCGGTTCCGCGGGCGCGAGGCAGCGGCTCAGGCCGCGTCGCTTAGCGCGGTCTGGGCCAGGTACGCCTCGACCCTCGTCTGCACGTTCCGCTGCAGGTTGCGGTAGAAGAACTGGTAGTCGTAGAGATGATACACGCCCGCTTCGAAGATGTCCAGCACCGGCGGGTATTCCTCCGGTGAAACGCCCGTCACCTTCAGCGCGCCGCGCTCCGGGTCGATGTACGCGCCGCAGAGCTCGGGCACCTCCCGGTCGATCTCGCCGTCGTAGTTCGTGAAGCACGCGCCCAGGTTGAGGCTCCTGTCCGCGGGGGTGCCGTCCGTGCGCCAGTTCAGCGGATTGATCGCCAGCGTCCTCGTGCCCGCGGGGATCATCAGCGAATCCGCCACGCCCTCCGCCTCGCTGTTGAAGGCGACGATCGCGCCGGTGTCGTCCTCCCCCTGGGCAAAGCGCAGCCAGGGGCATTCGTCCATTTCCTCCTGAGTGATCCGCCAGCCGATGGCGTAGCAGGCCACGAGGCGCTCCCGCAGCGCCTCATCCCGGAAGCAGTCCTTCATCAGCCGGATGCACAGATCCGCGCCCTGGGAGAAGCCCGCCAGCACGATGGGGCGGCCATCGTTCCATTGGGCGCAGTAGTACAGGAAGGCGGCCTTCACATCCGCGTAGGCGCTCTCCAGGTAGGGCTCGCGCGCATCCTCGTCCAGCGTGTAGGCGTACAGCCCGGCCTGGCGGTAGTAGGGCGCGAAGAAGCGGCAGCTCCCATCGTAGATGCCCTTCTCCATGTTCGTCGCGCCCAGGAAGGCGGCGCGGGACGCCTCGTCTGCTATCTCCATGCAGGGCAGCTCCGCCGAACCGGAGTACACGGTCGGGGCGACGAAGAACACGTCCGCGGGCTTGTCCGCCACCTCCGCCTCGCAGCAGGCCCAGCTTGCCGGATCGGCGTAGTCCACGTCCTCGGCCAGCGCCCAGCCGCAGGAAATCAGCGCCACAGCAAGCAGCATCGCAATCCATCGCACAATTCGCATTCTCATTTCCCCCTCGCACAAATTGAAGTCATCCCCGCGCCCGGGCGATCAGCGTAAACAGCAGAAACGCCGCCAGGTTCGTCATCACGATGGCCGCGCCCGCCGGCATCGCCCACAGGCAGGAGAGCAGTATCCCCGCCACGAAGCATATCACCGACACGATGGCGGAGCAGAGCAGCACGTCCCGGAAGCGCGCGAACAGCCGCATGGCCGTGAGCGCCGGAAAGATGATGAGACTCGAGATCAGCATCGTGCCCATCAGCCGCATGCCGGTGACGATGGTGATGGCGGTGAGCAGCGATATCAGCAGGTTGCAGCGCCCGACCTTCGTGCCCGTCGCCCGGGCGAAGGGCTCGTCGAAGGTCACCGCGAAGATCCGGTTGCAGAACAGCAGGTACAGCGCGATCACCGCCAGCGGCAGCGCCACGGACACCGCCGCGTCCGACTCGCTCAGCGCCAGTATGCTTCCGAACATGTAGTTCATCACGTCCACGTTCATGCCGCTGGAGAGCGAGGCCGCGATCACGCCCACGGCCAGCGCCGAAGTCGAGAGCAGCGCGATGGCCGCGTCGCCCCGCAGGCTGCTGCGCTCGCTGATGCGCAGGATCAGAAACGCCAGCGCGATCACCACCGCCAGCGCGAAGGGCAGCGGGTTGCCCGCGATCCGCCCGCAAAGCGCGGCGATGCCGCTCCTCCATCCCTCCGGCAAAAAACCCGGCAGCGAATCCGCCGTCACGAAGCCCAGCGCCGAAGCCACCGACAGCGCGCCAAAGCCCACGTGGGACAGGCCGTCGCCGATCATCGAGTAGCGCTTGAGCACCAGCGTCACGCCCAGCAGCGCCGCGCAGAGCGCCACCAGCGTGCCGACCGCCAGCGCCCGGCGAATGAAGCCATAGCCCAGGTAGAGCCGCAGCTCCCCCATCGCCGCGCCCAGCGCGCCCAGATTGCACAGAACCAGCAGCGCGGCCAGCGCCGCGATCGCCGCCAGCGCGATCCGCGCCGCCCGGCTGCCCCCGTCCGGCGCGCCGGAGCCGAACAGCTTTTCCAGTACGTGCGCCATCAGCGCGCCTCCCCCCTCGCGCTCCACGCGCGGTATTCATCGATGCCGCCAAAGAAGCTCACGCCGCGGTCGACCACGACCACCCGCGTGGCGTCGGCCATCGCCCCCTTCAAATCGTGGGAGACCATGACCACGCTGACGCCGTGCTCCCGGTTGAGCTTGCGGATCACCGAATAGAGCTCCTGCGTCGCGGCGGGGTCCAGGCCGGTCACCGGCTCGTCCAGCAGCAGCAGCGAATCGGTGGCGCACAGCGCCCGGGCCAGCAGCGTGCGCTGCTGCTGGCCGCCGGAGAGGTTGCGGTAGCTGGCGTTCCGCAGGTGCTCGATGTCCAGCATGCGAATCTTCTCCGCTGCGCGCTCGCGCAGCTCCCTGCCGTAGAAGAAGCTCTGCCCGAGGCGGCTGGCGCAGCCCGAGAGCACGACCTCCTCCACAGAGGCGGGAAAGTCCCGCTGGGCGGCGGTCTGCTGGGGCAGGTAGCCGATCTGGTTCCGCTTCAGCCCGTCGCCGTAGACGATCCTTCCAGACTTCGGGTGCACCAGCCCCAGCATCGCCCGCACCAGCGTGCTCTTGCCGGAGCCGTTCTCGCCGACCATCACCAGGTAGTCGCCCTTCTCCACGCGGAAGCTCACGCCCTCCACGGCGTTCACGCCCTCGAAGGCGACGGTCACGTCCTTCAGCTCAATCAGCGCCACGGGGGTCCTCCTCCCTTCCGGCGCAGCGGGCACAGACGCCCACCAGTATCGTATCGCGCATGTCCACCCGAAAGTTGTGCTCGCTGGCGATGTGCTGGGAGAGCTGATCCATCAGCTCGCAGCTCACGTGGTAGAGCCGCCCGCAGCTCTTGCACATCATGTGGAAGTGGGAGTCGCAGGCGGCGCTGTCGGCCACGTGCTGGTACTGGGTGACGCCCTGGGCGTTCTGATACTTGCGCACGCTGCCCTGCTCGGCCAACTGCTCCAGGTAGCGGTAGACCGTGGTCCTACCGATGTGCTCGCCCTGCTCCTGCATGCGGAACACCAGATCGTCCACGGAGTAGGGCTCCATCTCGTGCCCCTTCAGGTAGGAGAGCATCTCGCGCTTCTGGCGCGTGCTGTACTCGCCCCGCATTCAGTTCAACCCCCTTCGCAGCGCCTCGACATTTTCACGCATCAGGCTTACATAGGTTGCTCCGGCGGAGAAGTCCGCCTCGCTCAGGTTTTGGGCCGACTGCAGCGTCAGCACCTGCGCGCCGGTCTCCTCGGCGATGGTCCGCGCCGTCCGCCCGGCGCTCAATTCGATCTGGTAGACCACCGGAATCCGATCCGCGCGCACCCTGTCGATCAGGAAGGCCAGCGTCTTCGCGCTGGGCTCGCTCTCCGCCGAGCAGGAGGGAAACGCCGCCCAGTAGCTCAGCCCGTACTCCCGCGCCAGGTAAAGGAAGGGGAAG
>CANQGC010000275.1 GCA_947600345.1 uncultured Clostridia bacterium | reverse complement strand
CGTGCGGATCTCCCGGTAGCCCGCAAGTTCGCATACCGAGCGCATGTTGTCGTAGATCGACTGCCAGCGGTGCGCGTCCCGCGGCAGCATGTCGAGGGTGCCCTTGGGCGCCTGGGTCAGCATGAAAAGACTCCTTTCCCGGCCTGAGCCGGAGAGAAAAATATCCAAATACAATTATACGGCAGGCGCGTGCAAAGTCAAGAAATGTCGCAAAAATTAAAGGAGGCCGCGAGGCCTCCACAGCGCTGTCTTGGTCTAGAGGATCACGCCTCCCGGACAGGGGCGCCGCAAACGCTATCCGCCCAGGCGCAATCCCTTACGAACCGCTTCGTGCGGCGGTTTTGCGCAGAACGCGGCGCACCCTGCGCGCGATGCGATTCGGGATGCTCGATTGCGCAAAGATGTGCAGCGCCTCCACGGGCAGAATCCGCCCCAGGCGGAGCGCGAACCAGCGCGCGGCTCCGGCCGGCGTGGGCCCGGACAGCCGGGGCTGGCGCAGCTTCTCCACGGGGAAGTCCAGGGAATCCGTTCCGGCGCGGACTTCGCTCCAGAGCTCCTGCCCTGCGGGGGTGTTGGGGATGACGATCGATACCCCCATGCCGTCGTCAAAGTCCGGGCGGAGCTTCGCGATCCCCCAGGCGTCGCCGATCGTGATGTCCGTCAGGCGCGCGGGCGTGGCAAAGGGACAGCTATGGCAGGAGGGGCGCGAAATCTGGTAGCTAAAGTAGAGCTCCGTGTAGGGCTCCCGGTTGTAGGGGGCGGTGAACTCGCGGCCGTTTATGCGCCAGCAGGCGGTGTGGCCGCTGTTGGCATTGCGCTTGTCGCGGAAATCGAAGGATTCCAGCCGCCCGCCGTGGCGCCGCTCAAGCCGCTTGACATGGCGCTCCCACAGCCCCGGCGAGGGAACGCCGAAGCAAACCAACGCCGCGGTCAAAAGGCCATGGGGGGGGGGGTGAATCCTTCAAACTGCCCGGCAGCGAAGCGGCGCGGCGCATGGCCTCCGCCTGACAGGGCGTGCCGCAGAACAGCACGGGACGTCCGCCGTTCAACGCGTTCAGCGCTGAGCGGTAGGCGCCCCGGCAGTCGCTTTGCACGTATTTGGTTTTGCACAGGCCACGCAATTCCTCCGCCGTCTCGGCAGCACGGTGCGCCACGTGCATGCCGGACGTCCAGGCCGCGCCGTACGCGACGCCGCCGCGATCCAGCACATGCCGCGCCAGCAGCGGAAACATTCCGCCGGAGCTGCTGCCCGCGCGCCCTTCCCGCGCCTTCGCGGCGCTGCAGATCTCGGGCATGGCGGCCGCGGGGTGGTTCTTCATCGGGCACACCGCCGCGCATCTCCCACAGCCGACGCACTTGTCCCTGTCGACGTGGGGATAGAGGAAGCCCTCGATGTCGGGCTTCATCGCGATGGCGGAGGCGGGGCACAGGTCGGCGCAGGCCGCGCAGCCGCAGCAATCGCGCTTTTCGCGAAACAAGAGGGGATACTTCGTACTTTGATTCATTGCGCGTCCTCCCTGCGGGTGCGGTCGACGCAAAGGCTTCATTCGCTTTGCTTTCTCTGCTTTGCTTGTCGGTTTGCTTGCCGCTTTACTTGCCGCCGCCCTTTCGGCGCTCCCGCGCGGAGGAGATCCAGGTGAGCGGGCCGTAGAGGCGCAGGCGCGCGAGCAGCAGCGCGGCGCGATAGCGTGCGCCTGCCTCGTGGCGGATGGGTTCGCGGATCAGCCTGCGGTACACGTCCCACTCGCAGAGCGCGCGCACCTTCTCCTTCGCGCTGCTTCCGCCCTCGGAGGCGCGAAGCTTGAGGCCGTTGCCGAAGTAGCGAAGGCGCTCCATGTAGAACTCACCCGCCAGCGCGTCCGTCAGGTAGTCGGGGTACTCGGAGAAGAAGCGCTCCCGCGCGCGAATCACGTCCGCGAGGTTCTCCGGCGGCACGCGAAAGCCGGAGATGTGATCTCTCCGGTAGCGGTACAGGGGCTCGTCCAGGTAGACGATCTCCCGGGCGCGGGCGAAGGCGTACATATTGAAGGCGTTGTCCTGCATGCGGCGCAGATCGGGAAAGCGCAGGCCGCGCAGGGCCTCCGTCCGGTAGAGCTTGCCCCAGGGAACGCCGATTCCCGTGTGGCCGCGGCCGTCGGGCTGTCCGCTTCGGATGCGCAGCAGCTGGCCGTAGAGCTTCTCCTTCTCGGCGACGGTGCGCGCGGTGAAGCCCTCCGCGTAGAAGTGGAAGGGGCTCGGCTCGGCGCCCTCCTGGAAGGAGAGGCAGCAGCACGCGGCGATGTCCGTCTCGGGCCCCACCCGCTCCATGAGCTTCCGGACCAGGTCGGGCTGCACCATGTCGTCTCCGTCCACGAACATGAGGAACTCGCCCCGGGCCGCGTCTATGCCGGCGTTGCGCGCCGCGCCCGCTCCCGCGTTCTGCTGGCGGATGCAGCGGGCGTTTTCGCGCCCCCCGAGCGCCTCCTGGCAGATCGAAGGCGTGGCGTCGGAGGAGCCGTCGTCCACGACGATCAGCTCGAAGTCCGGCCAGTCCAGGCGCAGCACGCTGTCGATGCAGGCGGCGATGTACTTTTCAACGTTGTAAGCGGCGATGATGATGGAAACCAAGCGCTGACCTCCTTGCGGGCGATTCGCGATCCCGGCACGGATCGAGGCGTTGTAAACGAAGCGCGCGGCCCGGCGAAGCGCGGCTCGCGCGGCGATCGAAGCGGTATGGAGGGGAAGGCGCGCGCTCAGCGCTTGTCCTTCTCGGAGCCGATGTAGATGGTCTCGCCGTAGCCGGTCAGGCTGCGGATGTTGTCACGAATGGCGCGGGGGAAGAGGTTGCGGTTGCGGATCTCGCGCAGCGGAATCCACTCGATGCCCAGCTGGTAGCGGTCCGTCTCCGAGGGCTGCTTGCGCTCGCCGCTCTCCAGCTTGCACAGGAAGATGAAGTACACCTTGTGGTTCTGGCCGTCGTCCCGGTCGCCGGAGAGGCGCTCATAGATGCCGGACAGGCGGATGGGGCTGACGGTGTAGCCCGTCTCCTCGAGCAGCTCGCGCCTGACGGTCTCCGGCAGCATCTCGCCGGTGCGCTGGCCCCCTCCCGGCAGCGTGTAGTAATCCCCGAAGCGCGAGCGGCAGCGGTTCACCAGCAGCTTGCCGTTGTTGATGACCACCGCCTTCGCGGAATTACGTGCGGACATGGCGCTCCTCCATACATCATAGCGATACCTCGCCTATTATACAACTTTCCTGGATAAATTACAAGGCGGTTTGCATAACTTCTTTGCCGCCGCTGAGGCGCAATGGGTGTTTTGTTAAGGAGTGTTAACGATACATGAATATAGCGTTGTTCGATTGATTCTTTTACAGCTTGCTGTTACAATAGATGTATGGGGCAAATGGCCCGAGACATGTACTGACTACAGAACGGAGGATGCGTCGCCATGGCAGTTCCAGTCATTATGCCGAGACAGGGAAACACCGTCGAAAGCTGTATCATCAACGAGTTCGTCAAGCACCCGGGCGATCCGGTTGCGGTGGGGGACATTCTGTTCACCTATGAGACCGACAAGGCCGCGTTCGAGGCCACCGCGGAGGTCGCGGGAACGCTGCTGGGCTACTTCTGGGAGGAGGGCGACGACGTGCCCTGCCTGCTGAACGTCTGCGTCATCGGCAACCCCGGCGAGGACTTCGAGCAGTTCCGCCCCACCGAGGACGGCAACCCCGACGCCGCGCCCGCTGCCGCCGCTCCGGCAGCCGCCGCAGCCGCGCCGAAGGCGTCCGCTCCCGCTGCCGCCCACAAGGGCAACGCCGTGGCCGTCATCATGCCGCGCCAGGGCAACACGGTGGAGAGCTGCATCATCAACGAGTTCAAGAAGCAGCCGGGCGACAGCGTGGCCGTGGGCGACGTGCTGTTCACCTACGAGACCGACAAGGCCGCCTTCGAGGCGACTGCCGAAGTGGCCGGCACGCTGCTGGGCTACTTCTGGGAGGAGGGCGACGACGTGCCCTGCCTGTTTAACGTCTGCGCCATCGGCAATCCCGGCGACGACTTCGAGTATCTGCGTCCCACCGAGGACGGCAACCCCGACCTGAGCGCCGCGCCGGCCGAGGAGGCCGCGCCCGCCGGCGCCATGCAGGACTTCGGCCACCCGGAGGAGCAGAGCCAGCGGCGGCAGGCGTCGTCCTCGTCCAACGGCGTGGTGGTCAAGGGCGAGAGCGGG
>CANQGC010000274.1 GCA_947600345.1 uncultured Clostridia bacterium | reverse complement strand
CAGCGCCGCCCCAGGCGCGCCAGCAGCCGCGCCAGGCAGCAGAGCTGCAGCGCCATCGCCAGCGCCGTGAGTGCCGCCCGGCCCAGGCTGTTTCCGATCTCCGCGCGCGCCGTTCGCATTCGCGATCCCTCCCGGCGCTATTGTGCGCAGTATCGGGGCGGGGGATGCGGGCGCGGGGAGCCGCTTCCAAGCAAAAAGAGCGGGGGCAATCCCCGCCCGCAGGCCGCTGGCTTCTCAGGCTTCCGGCGATGCCGCCAGCGTCCGCGTGAACACCGCGCCGGGAATCCGGGCGGCGGCGCTCAGTGCGCTGGCCTCGTCGGGGAAGGCGGCGAACACGGTGGAGCCGCTGCCCGACATGCGCACGAAGGGCGCGCCGAGGCCGCGCAGCCGCTCCATCCAGCCGCCGATCTCGGGCATCAGCGCCACGGCGGGGGCCTCGAGGTCGTTGCGGGAGATGGCCTGCGCGCGCGCGAGCTCGCCCATGCGCAGCGCCTGCGCCAGCGCGGGCACGTCGACGGGCGCGGCGGAAGCGTCGCCGTTCCAGGCGCGGAACACCGCCGGGGTGGACAGCCCGCCGCCGGGCGTGACCATCACGAGGGGGATCGACGGCGCGTCCGGCATCGGCGTCAGCACCTCGCCCACCCCCTGGGCCCGGCAGAGGCCGGAGTTCAGGCAGAAGGGCACGTCCGCGCCCAGCTGCAGGCCCAGCTGCATCAGCGTGCGCATCGGCAGCCGCAGGTTCCACAGCCTGTTCAGCGCGATCAGCGCAGCGGCGCAGTCGGCGCTGCCGCCGCCCAGGCCCGCCCGGGAGGGAATGCGCTTCTTCAGCGTGATGCGCGCGCCCATGCGCTTGCCCAGCGCATCGTTGAGTGCGTTGGCGGCGCGGATCACCAGGTTGCGGTCGCCGCCGGGCAGGCGCTGGCCGTCCACCTCCAGCGTGAGCCTTCGGGCGCGCTCGAAGGTCAATTCATCGCAGAGCTCGACGCACTGCATCAGCATGTCCAGCTCGTGGTAGCCGTCCGGCCGCTCGCCGCGGATGCACAGCGACCAGTTGATCTTGGCGTGGGCGCGGATGGCGATCCTCATTCTTCCGCCTCGCCCGCGGCGGCGTCCAGGCTCGCGCCCGCCGCTGCGGCCGCCGCGCTGAGATCCTGGCCCGGCTCGGGGGTGACCAGGTACTGGGACCAGTCCACCTCGCCGGAGCCCGCGCCCGCCGCGCCGGGGTTGACCAGGTACTCGGTCTCACCGGCCGCGCCGGTATCGCTGCCCTCGGGGGACGGGCTCTGATCGGGCTCGTAGGCGGAATCGCCGCCGCGCTCGATGCGGGGAAGCTGGTGATAGGTCCCGTCGTCCCGGCCGAAGATCAGCACGAGCAGCAGAAATAGCGCCAGCAGCATCACCAGGGCGATCAGCAGCTTTTTCTTCCAGCCGAGCTTCTTCACCTGGGAGCGCTTGGTGGGGGACTTGCCGCCCCCTTCCTCCCTTGAACGCCGGGCGAACAGCTTGAAGCGCCCTGGCTTCTTCTCGGGCGCGCCGTCCTCTTTGGGCGCTTCGGCGGCGGAAAAGCGCCGCCGCTCGTCCTCGGGCACAGCAAAGCCCGAGGGCCTGCGCTGCGGCTGGGCCCCCGCGCTCCTCGAAGCATCCCGCGCTGTCGCGCTTCGCGTATATGCGCCATCGGCCTCCGGGCGCGCGGACGCGCGCGGAGGCACAGCTTCACCGGGGCTGGCGAAGCGGCCCGTGTAGGGCGCGCGCCGGTCCCGGGGATTCCTGTCCTGCATGAAATCGCTCCCTATGGGTTATTCGGCCTCGGCGTTCGGCCTGGCCTCCTCGTCCCCGGCGTCCTCCGCGATCTCCTCCGGAACGGGCTCCTCAGCGTCCGCCTCCGGGGCGGGAGCATCGGCGTCACCGTCGGGCTCCGCGGCCTCGGCTTCCTGCGCCTCGGGCTCCGGCTCGGGTTCGGGCATCTTGCCGCCGCAGTTGGAGCAGAAGTTCGCGCCCTTGGGCATCACCGCGCCGCAGTGGGGGCAGAGGTTCTGGTTCTTGAGCAGCAGCTTCTGGCGCTCCAGCTCGGCCTGGCGCTCCTTCAGCTCCGCCACGCGGGCGCAGAGGGCACTCAGCGTCTCGGTGTCCGCGCCGTTGGATTCCACGTAGGCATTGCCGATCTGCATGATCAGCGACTGCAGCTCACCGACGATGTTCTTCGCCTCGCCGGTCAGGCGAGAGACCTCCATATTCTCCTTCGTCTTGCTGGATACGGACCGAGCCGCCTTGTTGACCTTCTGCTTGATATCGTCAAAAAACGCCATCTTTCCACCTCCATCGAATCTTCAGCTGTTTTCACATACTATGATACCCTTTTTTATCGAAAAAATCAATAGGAAACGGCGCGGGCGCTCAATCCTCCGTCGCGGCCGGGTCGAAGCAGAACATGCTGAAGAAGGGCTGCACGCCGGGCCCGCAGTCGTACTCCATGCCGCACTTATCGGTCAGCTCCCGCACGAAGATGCAGTAGGCGGACATGCAGGAGAAGCATTTGTCCGGGAAGCGGCAGGGCTCGCCCCGCGTGATGGCGCAGGGGGAGCAGAGGCTACAGCCGCTGGCGCCGATCATCAGGCCGGGGGCTCCCACGCGGTCGATCCACTCCCGGGTGAGCTTATTGTGCTTGCCCTTGGCGGGCTTGGTCTGGTTCTCGTCCAGCGGGTCGTCGATGTCCCAGAGGGTCTGGAGCAGGATGGCCCGGGGCCAGCGCCGGACCTTTGCGGCCATTTCATCGGTGGTGCCGCAGTCCGGCGGGCAGCAATAGTTGACGCCGTACTTACCGCAGAGGTTTTCCGCGCACAGCGGCCGGAACGCCGGCATGAAGGTGATGTCCGCCGTATCCACCGCCGCGGCGTCAGCGAAGCCCATCTCCGCCGCCAGGTCGAGCATTTGTTTTTCATTCATCTAAATCGCCCGCTTTCTCTACCATATAACAGGATTATACCACTTCATCGCCCACTTTTCAATGGCGGCGGGGCCGCCGGCCATATGCTGCCGCGGAAGGGGTGACGGACTTTGGCCCCGTAGATTATGGGGCCAAAGTCCTGCGTTGCGTTTCTGTAGGAGCGTTGGTGCGAAGCACGACCTCTGGCCCCATAGATCCGAGGGCCAGAGGTCTTCGTTTGGGGAACGGGGGCTCGGCCTGAACGCGGCAGCAGAAGGGAGAATCCAAGGAACCACAGGTTCCTTGGCAGAGATTCTTAAGGGACAGCGTCCCTTAAGCATGTCTGGACAGAGTCCAGAACGGGTCCGGGCGGAGCCCGGCGTCACCCCTGCGGCCCGCGGTATCCAAGCTATTGCCTGGCAATGCGTACCAAGGCTCCATCGCCTCCATACCGCGGGCCGCGCGAGGCGAGTTTTGGAATGGGAAGCCCCAGGGCTTCCCATTCCAAAAGAGCAAACGGACGCTTCGCTTTACCATGCCCAAACGCTACGCCTAAACTAAACTCTGGTGTTACCTAAACCATGAAACTTTCCTCGACACATAGAGGCCCGGAGCTTTCGCTCCGGGCCCCCGCTTCCTTTCCCCCTCTTGCAATCATATTAGTAGTACAGCGTCGTGTACCGGGAGGATACCCAGCCGAATGTGCTGCCGGTGTCGATCAGGTACCACTCCACTCCGCGGCTGTCGAACGAGCTGTATCCGTAGAATATCGCCGTCCGGCCCTCGCCCAGGCTGCCGAGGATGCTTCCGTTCAGGTTCGGTTCGTCTCGAATGTAGCTGTCGCCGCCCGTGGCGACCACGGCTCCGTAGAAGTATCCGCCCTCGTCGCACGCCAGCGCGGCGGTTCCCAGGATCAGAGTCAGGCTCAGCACGATCGCGATCATAGCTTTCAGAGTGTTCTTCATGGTGAATTCCCCTTTCTTTATTGGAAGTATGGATTCTGGATTTCAGGGGAGCGCCGCTTGATTGGCGCTTCCTTGGTACGGGTATATTGTAGCTTTTGGGATGCTAACTAGCAATAGAATAATGCTAATAATGTGCCGACTTATAGCTAAATATCATGTTATTTTGTCTACTTTTTGAAACCATACTCTACTTTTGAGTTTTCTGAGCAGACAAAGGAGCGCCCTCCGGGAATCCGGAGGGCGCTCAGGTTATCGAGGAAGACCTACCTGTTCTGGCAAATGCCAGAACAGGTAGGTCTTCCTCGATAACCTGAGCGCCAATCA
>CANQGC010000273.1 GCA_947600345.1 uncultured Clostridia bacterium | reverse complement strand
GGATGATCGCCTACTCGTCGGTGGCCCAGATCGGCTACATCTACCTGGGCGTGGCGCTGGGCACGCGGGTGGGCATCGCGGCGGCGCTGTTCCATACCATCGCCCACGCGCTGGCCAAGGCGCTGCTGTTCATCTCCGGCGACCGGCTGATCGGCGCCTCCGACGGCGAGACCGCCTTCCACGGCCTGCGGGGCGCGGGCTACCGCGCACCGCTGAGCGGGGCCGCGTTCACCGTGGGCGCCTGCTCCATCGTGGGCATACCGCTGCTGGGCGGCTTTGCGTCCAAGCTGTACCTGACCCGCGCCTGCATGGCGATGAATTCGATCAATGCCGCCATCGCGCTGATCACGCTGGCGCTGAGCACGGCGCTCAACGCCACCTACTTCCTGGTCACCGTGATCACCATCTACCAGAAGCCCGAGCGCGAATACGGCGCGCGGCTGAACCATCCGCCGATGAGCACGGCGGCGCTGGCGGCCTTCGCGGCGCTGATCCTGGCGCTGGGCGTTTGGGCCAAGCCGGTGATGGACGTGATTTCCCGCGGTGTGGAGCTGATGTTTTAGGAGGGATGTTCCCCATGTTGATTCTTCCCCTGTTGCTGCCCATCGCGGCGGGGCTGCTCCTCTGGGCGCTGCCGAGGGAGGATGCGGGCCTGGAGCGCGCGTTCACCCGGCTGGCGCTGGCGGCCTCCGCGGCCTGCGCGCTGGCCGTGGCCTTCGCCGGCGAGCGCGAGGTCACCATCTGGCGGCTGACCGACGGCCTGCGCTTTGCCCTGCGCACCGACGGCCTGGCGCGCTTCTACATGGTGCTGCTGGCGGTGGTCTGGCTGCTGGCGGGCTGGTATGCCGGGGCCTACAACGCCCACGACGAACACGCGCGCCGCTACGACTGCTTCTACCTCTGCACCTTCGGCGCGCTGATGGGCCTGAGCATGAGCGCCAACGCGGTGACGTTCTACATGTTCTACGAGATGATGACGCTGCTGACCGTGCCGCTGGTGATGCACAACATGGACCGCGACGCCGTGGCGGCGGGCATCAAGTACCTGATCTACTCGGTGTTCGGCGCGAGCGCGGCGCTGCTGGGCATATTCTTCATCATGCACTTCGCCGGGAGCACGGACTTCGCCCCCGGCGGCATCCTGGGAAATATCGCGGGGAGCGAGAATTTGCTGCGGGCCATCGCCTTCGTGATGCTGGTGGGCTTCGGCGTGAAGGCGGGCATGTTCCCGATGCACGCCTGGCTGCCCACGGCCCACCCGGTGGCCCCGGCTCCGGCCAGCGCCGTGCTCTCGGGCGTGATCACTAAGGCGGGCGTGCTGGGCGCGATCCGCACGATCTTCTACCTCTTCGGCGTGGACCTGCTGCGCGGCAGCTGGGTGCAGTGGGCGCTGATGGCGCTGACGCTGATCACCGTGTTCATGGGGTCGCTATTGGCACTGCGGGAGAAGCTGTTCAAGAAGCGCCTGGCCTACTCCAGCGTATCCCAGGTGAGCTACGTGCTCTTCGGCCTCTCGACGATGACGAAGCTCGGATTGGTGGGGGCGCTATTGCACGTCTGCGCCCACTCGCTGATCAAGGACACGCTCTTCCTCTCCGCCGGCTCGATCATCCACGAGACGGGCGAGGTGCGCGCCGACCGCCTGACCGGCGTGGGTAAGTTGATGCCCAAGACGCTGGCGGCGTTCACCGTCGCCTCGCTGGGGCTGATCGGCATACCGCCCACGGGCGGCTTCATCAGCAAGTGGTACCTGGCCCAGGGCGGTCTCGCCTCGGGGAGCGCGATCCCCTGGATCGGCCCGGCGGTGCTGCTGTGCAGCGCGCTGATGACGGCGGGCTACCTGCTGCCGGTTTCCATACATGGCTTCTTCCCGGGAAGCGAGCCCTGCGTCAAGGGGCACGAGGCCCCGGCGGCCATGTGGGTTCCCACGCTGATTCTGGCGGTGCTGTCCGTGCTGGTGGGCCTGTTCCCCGGCGCGCTGGTGCACTGGTTCGAGGGCGTCGCCGCGGCGCTGTTCTGATGGAGATGTTGTCATGCTGATTACGACTCTGGTTCCGCTGCTGGGCGGCGCGGCGATGCCGCTGTTGCGGCTGCCGTCCCGGAGGGCGCGCTCGATCTGGGCGGTGGGGATCACGTGTCTGACCTCGCTGCTGGCGCTGCGGCTGTTGATCGTGGGCGCGGCGGATCACACGCTGCTCGCGCTCTCGGACGCCTTCCGCCTGACCTTCGGCCTGGACGGTATGGGGAGGGTGTTCCTGGGCCTGATGGTCTTCCTCTGGCCGCTGGCGGCGCTCTACGCCACGGAGTACATGGAGCACGAGGAGCGCGACGGCACCTTCTTCGCCTTCTACACCATGACCTACGGCGTGATGGTGCTGTTCTGCTGCGCGCGCAACATCTTCACGCTCTACGTGATCTACGAGTGCATCACCATGTGCACGCTGCCGCTGGTCTGGCACAAGCTGGACATGGCCTCGGTGCGGGCGGCGCGCGCCTACGTGCGCTACTCCATCGGCAGCGCGGCCTTCGCCTTCACGGCGATGGTGGTGCTCTCGATGTACGGAGGCGGCGACTTCGCCCCCGGCGGCATCGACCTGGGGAGCATCCCGGACCTCACCCGCAAGCTGGCCTTCCTGATGGCCTTCTTCGGCTTCGGCGTGAAGGCGGCGGTGTTCCCGCTGTGCAACTGGCTGCCCCGGGCCAGTGCCGCGCCCACGCCGGTCACGGCGCTATTGCACGCGGTGGCGGTGGTCAACGCCGGCGTGTTCTCGGTGCTGCGGATGGTCTACTATACGTTTGGCCCGGCGGGCCTGGCCGGGACCTGGGCGCAGTACGCCGCGCTGGCTGCGAGCGTTATGACCATCGCCTTCGGCGCGGTGATGGCCGTGCGGGACACCCACGTCAAGCGCAAGCTGGCCTGGTCCACGGTGAGCAACCTGGGCTACATGCTGCTGGGCGCGTCGCTGATGATCGAAAGCGGCCTCCGCGCGGCGCTTCTGCACATGGTCAGCCACAGCCTGATGAAGATGGGCCTGTTCTTCTGCATCGGCGCGGTGATGGTCAGGGCGGAGCGGGCGTACATCTGGGAGGTGCGCGGCATGGCGAAGCGGATGCCCGCCGTGTTCGGCTTCTTCGCCTTCGGCGCGGTGGCGCTCTCGGGCACGCCGCCGCTGTGCGGCTTCGTGAGCAAGCTGGCGCTGGCCGAGGCCTCGCTGGAGCTGGCGAACGCCTGGGGCTGGATCGGCCTCAGCGCGCTGCTGTTGTCCACGGTGCTGACGGCCATATACGAACTTTCCGTGCTGCTGCCGGCCTTCTTCCTGCCGCTGGAGGGGGAGGACCCCGGGAGCTGCGATCCATCCTGGAGGATGCTTCTGCCGCTGGCGATGCTGGCGCTTGCGGTGCTGCTGGTGGGCCTGCGGCCCCAGCCGCTGATTGCGGCGATCGCCGCCGCTGTGGGGAGGTGAGTCCGTGCGCATACTGCTTTTGCTGGCGCTGCCGCTGCTGGGCGCGGTGATCACCAGCCTCGCCGCGCGGCGGAGCGAGGCCCTGCGGGACAAGCTCTTCCTCTCGGAGCTGTTCCTGGTGTTCGCGCTGGCGTTCTCCGGGCTCTACTCCTGCGCATCCGGGCGGGAGCTTTCGGCGGCGCTGCCGGGAATCTGCGGCATGGGGCTGAGCTTCCGCATGGACGGCTTCCGCGCGATGTACGCGCTGGTGGCGAGCTTCATGTGGCTGCTGACGGGCATGATGTCGCCGGAGTACTTCGCCCACTACGAGAACCGCACGCGCTACTACCTGTTCAACCAGCTCACGCTGCTGGGCACGCTGGGCGTGTTCCTGTCGGACGACCTCTACACCTGCTTCATATTCTTTGAGATCATGTCGCTCTCGTCCTACCCCTGGGTGGCCCACGACGAGAATCCCGCCGCCATGGGCGCGGCGGCCACCTACCTGGCCATCGCCGTGTTCGGCGGCATGGTCACGCTGATGGGGCTGTTCCTGACCTGGCAGAAGCTCGGCTCGCTGGGCTTCGGCGCGCTCGCCGCCGCCCGGGGAAGGCAGGACATGGTCGTGCCGTCGGCGCTGATTCTGGTGGGCTTCGGCGCGAAGGCGGGCCTGTTCCCGCTCTACGTGTGGCTTCCGAAGGCGCACCCGGTGGCCCCGGCCCCGTCCAGCGCGCTGCTGTCGGGCGTATTGACCAAGACTGGCGTGTTCGGCA
>CANQGC010000272.1 GCA_947600345.1 uncultured Clostridia bacterium | reverse complement strand
GATCAGCCCGTGGATGCGCACGCCGCCCTCGAAGGCGTCCAGCTCCACCATGTTCTCGGCGGTCTCCCGGCCGTAGACGGCGAACACCGCGTGGCGGAGCTTGCCGTCGCCGAAGCTGTGGAACTGGGTCGCGCCGTCGCGGATGAAGCGCATCGAAACGCCGGGGTTGCCCAGCAGCAGCCGCGCCACGGCGTCGTTGACCAGCCCGCCCTCGTAGCCGGGCTTCTTCAGAAACGCCCGCCGCACCGGCACGTTGAAGAACAGCTCGCGCATGACGATGGTCGTGCCCTCGGGGCAGCCCGCCTCGCGAAGGCTGGAATCCCTGCCGCCCTCGATCGTGAACTTCACGCCCGAGGGCGCGCCCTTGGCGCGGGTGGTCATCTCCACCTTCGACACCGCCGCGATGGACGGCAGCGCCTCGCCCCGGAAGCCCAGCGTGCGGATGTCGTCGAGCTGCTCGGCCCTCTGCAGCTTGCTGGTGGCGTGGTTTTCGAAAGCCAGCCGCACCTGGCCCGGCTCGATGCCGCAGCCGTTGTCGGTCACGCGCAGGTAGTCGATGCCGCCACCCTTAATCTCGACGGTAATCGACGTCGCGCCGGCGTCCAGCGAGTTCTCCACCAGCTCCTTGACCACGGAGCTCGGCCGCTCCACCACCTCGCCCGCAGCGATCCTTCCCACCACCGCGGCGTCCAGTACCCGTATCGGCATAACTCTCCTCCGAAGATAGTTTCAAACCTCGGTCTGTTTTATTGTTTTGGATCAAGCATTACAAACTTTGGTCTGCAACGCGCCTCACACCCGCTTGGCCTTTTCGTTGAGCTCGAACAGCTTGTTGAGCGCCTCGATGGGCGTCATGCTGACCACGTCCAGCTCGGTGATCTCCTGCACCAGCGCCATCGGGCCGATGTCCATGAAGCCCACCTGGCGCTCGTTCTTGACCTTGCGGTCGTCCATGATGCTGGCGCCGATGGAGCCCTTCTGCTGGTCGTCCACCTCGAGCTTGGCCATGATCTGCCGCGCCCGGGCGATCAGGCTCTTCGGCAGCCCCGCCAGCTTCGCCACAGCCACGCCGTAGCTGCGGTCCGCGCCGCCGGGCACGATCTTGCGCAAAAAGATCACGTCCTCGCCCATCTCCTTGGCGGTGATGCGGTAGTTGACCACGCCGGGGAGCTTCCCCTCCAGCTCGGAGAGCTCGTGGTAGTGGGTGGCGAAGAGCGTCCTCGCGCCGCACTTGGGGTTCGCGATGTGCTCCACTGCCGCCCAGGCGATGGACAGGCCGTCGAAGGTGGAGGTGCCGCGCCCCACCTCGTCCAGGATCAGCAGGCTCTTGGGCGTGGCGAACTTGAGGATCGTCGCCATCTCGCTCATCTCCACCATGAACGTGGACTGGCCGCCGTAGAGGTCGTCCGACGCGCCGATGCGGGTGAAGATCCGGTCGGTGAGCGCGATGTCGGCGGAGTCCGCCGGGACGAAGGAGCCCATATGGGCCATCAGCGCGATCAGCGCCACCTGGCGCATGTAGGTGGACTTGCCCGCCATGTTCGGGCCGGTGATGATCATCACCCGGTGCTCGGCGTCGAGGCTCGTGTCGTTGGGCACGAACTTCTCCCGGCCGATGGAGTCCTCCACCACCGGGTGCCGCCCGCCGGAGATCATGTAGCGCCCCTCGTCGTTGATCTGGGGCCGGCAGTAGTTGTACTCCCCCGCCACCTGGGCCAGGGACAGCAGCGCGTCCAGCGCCTTCATGGCGTGGGCCGTGGCCTGGAGCCTCGGCAGTTCCGACTTCAGTCGGTTCCGTATCTCGCAGAACAGGTCGTACTCCAGCCGCGTGGCGCTCTCCTGGGCGCCGAGGATGCGGTTCTCCAGGTCCTTCAGCTCCTCGGTGATGAAGCGCTCGGCGTTGGCCAGCGTCTGCTTGCGGGTGTAGCGGTAGGGCACCAGGTCGTAGAAGGACTTGGTGACCTCGATGTAGTAGCCGAACACCCGGTTGAAGCCGACCTTCAGGTTCTTGATGCCGGTCTCGTCGCGCTCCTTCTGCTCCAGCGCGGCCAGGTACTCCTTGCCATTCTGGGCCACGTCCCGGTAGTCGTCCAGCTCGGCGTTGAACCCGGCGCGGATGATGCCGCCGTCCTTGACGGAGATGGGCGCGTCGGGGTCGATGGCCCGGCGCAGCGTGTCGGTCAGCTCCTCCATCGGGTCCAGGGCGTTCAGGTTCTCGAGAATCAGCGGCGCGCTGAACTCCTCCGCGTACTTCTTCAGCATCGGCACGGCATCCAGCGAGTTCTTTAGCGCCAGGCAGTCCCGGGCGTTGATGGCGTCGTAGGCGATGCGGCTGAGCAGCCGCTCCACGTCGTAGACGCCGTTCAGGATCTCCCGCATGCCCTCGGCGGCCATCGGGTTTTGCAGAAACTGCTCCACCGCGTCCAGCCTGCGCTCGATCTCGGGCTTTTCGTAGAGCGGCCGCTCGATCCAGCTTCGCAGCAGGCGGCTGCCCATCGCGGTCTGGGTGCGGTCGAGTATCCACAGCAGCGACCCGCGCCGGGTCTTGCCCCGGCTGGTCTCGGTGAGCTCCAGGTTTCGGAGCGCCACCCTGTCCAGCGCCATGTACCTGGAGCTCGCGTAGGGCGTGGCCTCCAGTATGTGCGAAAGCGCGTTCTTCTGGGTCTCGGTGAGGTAGGCAAGCAGCGCGCCCGCCGCGCACACCGCCAGGCGGGAATCCTCGAAGCCCAGCTCCTTCACGGGCTTGCCGAAGTGCGCGGCCATCACCTTCGACGCCGCCGGATAGGCGAAGCGCTCCTCGGCCGCGGCCGCCGCCGTCCGGGCGCGCTCGGAGTCGAGCCGGGCGAAGGCGTCCACGTCGTTCACGATCAGCTCGCTGGGGTTGATCCGCGCCAACTCATCGGAGAGGGAGCTCCGGGCGTCGGGAATCTGGTAGAGGTTGAACTCGCCGGTACTCACGTCGCAGAAGGCGCAGCCCGCCTGGTTTTTGCGCAGGCAGACGGCGGCGATGTAGTTGGCGCGCTTCTCCTCGAGCATGTTGCTCTCGATCACGGTGCCGGGGGTGATGATGCGCGTGACGGCGCGCTCCACCAGGCCCTTGGCCAGCGCCGGGTCCTCCATCTGCTCGCAGATGGCCACCTTGTAGCCCTTGGCGATGAGCTTCTGCACGTAGGTGTCCACCGCGTGGTAGGGCACGCCGCACATGGGCGCGCGCTCGGAGAGCCCGCAGTCCTTGCCGGTCAGCGTGAGCTCCAGCTCCCGGGATGCCGTCTTCGCGTCGTCGAAGAACATCTCGTAGAAGTCGCCCAGCCGGAAGAACAGAATCGCGTCCGGATTCTGCTCCTTGGTGTCCAGATACTGCTGCATCATCGGCGTCAGTGCCATACTCTCACCGTCTCTTTCGTTCGTTTGGAGGGGAAGTGCGCTCCCCCCTTCGCGCTATCAGTGGCAGCCCGCGCAACTGGAGCAGTCGCCCGCGCAGCCCTCCTCCTCCATGCGGCCGGTCACGATGAACTGGAGCACCTGGTTGATCTGGCCGATCAGGCCGTTGAACTCGCTGCGGGCGGCGGTCATCTCGGCGATGTCGTCGATCAGCTGCAGCTTCTCCTGGATCTCGTCCATCTCGTCGGAGAGGCGCTTCATCGCGCCGGGGTCGGGATTCTCGACCTCCATCATCTCCTGAATCTGGCCGCGCTTTTCGAGATACTCCGCCATCATCTCCGCCGCGTGGGCGTTGCCCATGGCCTTCTCCTCGGCGGCGCGCATGCGCTTGTACTCCTCGCTCTGCTTCAGGGCCTCGCCCAGCTCACGGGTCTTCTCAAACACCTCGTTCATGATTCTTCCTCCTCAAACGTCACGATTCAACGATCCTTCCGCGCAATGTATTCTTCCCCGCGGAGGTAATTTCTACGTCCACAAACTTGCCGATGAGGCTCGCGTCCCCGGCGAAGTTCACCATGTGGTTCCTCGGCGTGCGGCCGCCGACGCTGCCCGCATCGCGGGTGGACGCGCCCTCGACCAGCACGCGCTCCACCTTCCCCACCTGGGCCGAGAGCGTCTCGAAGGAAATCTGCTGCTGCAAGGCGATCAGCCGCTGGATCCACCGGCTCTTCTCTTCGGCGCTCACCGGGTCGGGCAGCTTCGCCGCGCGGGTGCCCGTTCGAGGCGAGTAGACGAAGGTGTAGGCCGCGTCGAAGCGCACCTCGCGCACCAGCGACA
>CANQGC010000271.1 GCA_947600345.1 uncultured Clostridia bacterium | reverse complement strand
GCCTGACGCGCCGCCGTTCTGCGCGGTGGTGCCTTAAGGGACTCTGTCCCTTAAGAATCCTGCGGCGCGCCGCCTCAAATCTTCGATTTGAGCCGGTGCGGTTCGGCCCTTGGGCCGAACTTGGAAACCCAAAGGGTTTCCAACCTTCAGGAACCTGAGGTTCCTTGGATTCTCCCTTCTGCTGCCGCGCTGTTTTGCGTTTCGATCTGCGTAGAATTGCGGGGTTTGTGTCCAAGTCTCGTTAAATTTACTTTATTATCTGAGTGAGGGGGAGTTTTGCCCATGTTTACCCGAGGTATACCGGTTCTTTGCGGCTCGGCCGTGGACGTGGGCAATATCCCCGCGCCCCGGCCCTGGGATATGCTCGTGGAGCGCTGTGGCCGGGAGGCCATGCGCGCGATGGAGGCGCCTTTGCGCTACATGCCGCTCTCCGAGCGCATCGCCCAGGGCGAGCGCTGGGCGCAGATTCAGCGCGAGCGCCGCGAGCAGCTGGAGGCCTTCCTCTGGGTGGAGCCCAACGCCGCGGCGCTGGAGCGCATGCTCGATCTGATCTCCATGATCTGCGAGGAGAGCCGCTGGGCCGCGGGCCCCGCGAGCTTCGAGGATCCCTCCCGGCCGGAGATCGACCTACGGGCCGCCGAGACCGGCGCGCTACTGGCGTGGATATTGCGCCGCCACCGCGCCAAGCTCGCCGAGCGCGAACCCCGCGTCCCCGGTATGCTGGCCGGGGAGGTTCGCCGCCGCCTGCTGACGCCGCTGCTGGCTCACGACGACTATCCCTTCATGCGCGGCGAAGGGCGCTGTCCGGCGCTGATTCTGAGCGACCTGCTCATCTCCTGCCTGCTGATGGAGCGCAATCCCGCCCGCAGGCAACAGCCGGTGAAGCTCCTGCTGCGGCTATTGGACGATCTCTGCGCCCGGCCCAGGCTGATCGGCGCGCCCTACGCGGAGCGCCTGGCCGACGCCTGCGCGCTGGCGGATCTGGCGCGGCTGCTCAAGCGGCTGACCCGGGGCGAGCTCGACCTGACCGGCGCGTGCCCCCCGGATGCCTGGCTGGACGACGCGCTGGTGCCCTGGCTGGCCGGGGAGCTATTCTTCGATCCCTCCGGCAACGGCATGCGCCCAGAGGCGTCCGGCATGGACCTGTTCCGCCTAGGCTATCTCACCCGGGACAAGGCGCTCAGCGCCCTGGGCGCCCAGCTCGAGCGCGCCTGCGAGCGGCCCTGCTTCAGCATGAACGGGCGGATATTGAGCATGGAGTACCGCCGCGCGGCCCGGGATGAGGATTCCCCGCCGCCCAGGCTCAGGCGCGCCGACGCCGGGGGCATACTGATGTCCCGGGTGGACGAGCTCTGCGCGGCGCTGGCCTGCGCGGGCGTTCGCGCCAACGCGGGCGATATGGCGCTATTCTGCGGAAACATACCGGTGCTGGTGGATCCCGGCGGGGACGTGCACAACCTGCCGCTGATCGGCGGCTATGCCCCCGTGCCGAAGGTGCCGAGCGTGCCCACCGACGCGGACTTCGGCCGGGAGCGCGACCTGGTGAGCGCCGATCTGACCGACATCTATTCGGAGATCTGCCCTTTGGCGGCCTATCAGCGCACGCTGATCACCATGCAGGGCGACGGCACGGTGCGGTTGGTGGATGCCTTCGAGTTCACCGGCGAGGTTCACGATTTGGAGTTCCGCTTCGTTTGCGCCCAGCGCCCGGAGTCCATCCCTGGCGGGATGCGGCTGGGGCCGGTGGATCTGAGCTGGGACGTGGAGCTGCGGCCGGAGGTCGCGCCGATGCCGGAATCCCCCGCCTTCCCGGGGGGCTGCCATCTGCTGCGGCTGCGGCTTGCGAACCCGCCCAGGCGGCTGATCTGCGGCTTTACATTTGAGGAAAACGAGACCTTCGCCTCGTCCAACGGCAAGCAAAAACAGCAATAGGAGGTTTCGACATGAAGCGATTCCTTTCCACCCTGTTGATCCTGGCGCTGCTGCTGAGTCCTCTCGGGGGGCTGGCGGCCACCCATGCCGACGGCGCGACGCTGGCGGTTCGTGAAAACGGCTTCAGCGTGTTCGTCGGCTGGAACAACTACCCCTACCGCTCCGACAGCGTGGCTCCGCTGGTGGAGATGCCGGTGCGGTCCGTGCTCTACGGCGACATGACCCGGCTGGTGTTCACCACCGTGGACGAGGAGAACCAGCACTCCTTCCTCCAGGGCGCGTCCGTGCTCTGGCAGGTCAACCTCACCGATGAGGATCCCACGCCTCGGGCCATCGCCTGGATCATCGGCGACGCGGTGGGCGTCGAGGACGACGCGGTGATCTACTACGTCGATCAGGGCAATGCCAACGCGCTGATGGGCTATCTGCCCTACCAGGGCTTCTTCCAGCAGGCCGTGGCCTTCCCGTCGGCGATTCAGGCCGTCGCCCGGAGCGTGGACGGCATCTACGCCTTCACCGACACCGCGACCTACCTCTACCATCCCGGCACCGGCGTGGCCAACGCGGTCAAGGATTACGCACCGCCCTCGGCCAACGCCGTGGATGCCTACGCCGCCTTTGAGACGATCCTGGACGGCAGCGGCAAGCTCTGCATGCGCCTGAAGGGTCAGACCGGCGAGGTCGTCATCGACGAGGGCGTACAGGCCGCCACCGCCGCCGCCGGCGTGGTCTACTACCTGCGCGGCAGCGACAACGGCGCGGTGCTGATGGCCTACAATTACGGTTCGGACGGCTCCAGGGAGATCGACGAGTTCGGCCAGGCGATGTATCCCCAGCTCGTCTCCGACGGCTCCAGCACGGTCTTCGCCATCGGCGCGGATCGGGAGATCTTCCGCTACAGCGCCCTCTCCGGCGTGACCGAGAGCTTCGCCAACGTGAGCGCCTCCGTGGTTCTGCCCACGCTTTGCTTCTCCGCGCCCGACCTTCTGGTCTACGACGAGGGCGGCACCTCCGGCACCGCGGAGTTCGTCAGCGCCGTGGAAGTCGGCGCGGGCGCGGTGCAGGAGCTTCCCGAGGAGGTGATCGAGGGCACGCCGCTGATCGCCGCCACCGAGCAGCCCGTCCTCGACTGGAGCGGCGATCCCGCGGAGGAGCCCGCCGCGGCCGCCACGCCCAGCCCCGCGGCCACCGCCGCGCCCACGCCGGAGCCCGCCTATCCCGACCTGAGCAAGGGCTCCCGCGGCGACGACGTGTACGAGCTCCAGCAGATTCTCTACGACAACGGCTATCCCGCCGGCAAGCCCGACGGCATCTTCGGCTCCAACACCGTCAACGCGCTGAAGCTTCTGCAGTGCGACCTGGGCGAGAAGCAGAGCGGCATAATTTCCCATTCCGATCTGCAGTGGCTGCGCGACAACCCGAACTCCGTGCCCGCCTACAACCCCTACAAGCAGCTCAAGAGCGGCGACAAGAACTACCGCGTGGCGGTGATGCAGTCCCGCCTGAAGGCGCTCAACTGGCTCAGCGGCAAGGCCGACGGGGACTACGGCAAGTCCACCAAGGCCGCCGTGACGAACTTCCAGAAGGAGGCGGGCCTGAGCGCGGACGGCATCGCCGGCACCCGCACGCTGAAGCTGCTCTTCGCCAAGGATGCCCCCAAGTACGTCGCGCCCAAAAAGCCCGCGGCCACCAAGAAGCCTTCGGCCACGAAGAAGCCTTCGGCCACAAAGAAGCCTTCGGCCACAAAGAAGCCCTCCTCCGGCCTGCCGTACGACATGGACGAGAGCGTGCTGGTGAACATGGTGCGCTGGATGAACAACAATCTGGATCCCGAGAACTACGGCTGGAGCAGCTTCAACGAGAAGCGCGCCGTCACCGCGCTGCAGCAGCGCCTGCACCAGGAGGGCTATCTGAAGAAGAAGCAGATCACCAAGAAGTTCGACAAGAACACCTGGCTGGCGGTAAAGCACTACCAGAACGACAATGATTTGATGCCGCATCCGTCGGGCGAGCCGACGAAGAAGACGCTGCAGTCGCTGTTTCCTTCCAGCATTCGGAAGATGGTGATGTATTAGCGCTGGCGCTTTTGCGGGAAATCCTTTTTGAGGATTTCCCGCGCCCTTGCGCGCCTTGCAGGCGCGGAGGGGGGCGCCCTGCGGGCGCCTTCGCGCCTGCGGGCGCGTTGCCGCCGCTTCGCGGCGGCATGGGGTTCGGAATCCCCACTGGGGATTCCGGTCATCGGCGATGCTTTGCATCGCCGATGCTGCCTCACGGCAGGGGTGCCTGCCG
>CANQGC010000270.1 GCA_947600345.1 uncultured Clostridia bacterium | reverse complement strand
GAGTACGCCTTCGTCAGCCTGCCGAAGGCGTACTCCCGCGGGCCTGATTCTTCGAAGAAATCTTCCTCGTCCTCGCAGACGGCGTAGAGCGCGTTCCCGTCCGCGGCCAGCTTGGAGATCGCCCGTCCGTCGCGATCCTTCCACTCGTAGCGCTGCGGTTCGGCGTCGGTGGCGTCGCGCAGCGTGAGCGCCTTTCCGTCCTCCACCAGCAGCAGGCGGTCGCCGACCACTGCGCCGTCCGATATGGCGGCGTGTTCATCTCCCCAGGAGAAGCCCACCTCCTCGACCTTCGCGCCCGTCAGTATGCCCGCCGCCCAGCTTCGCGCCTGCGGGGACGCCGCCAGCGCCACGCCCGCGCCGATGCTCAATACGGCGATCAGGCAGGCTGCGACCTGGGCAAACCTCGGCAGCGCCACCGTTATCAGTGCCTTGGTGCGCTCCCGGCGCAACTTTTGATTTAGCTTCTTGGCGAAGCGGGCCCGGTCGCCCGCCGCCTGGGTTTGATTTCGCATATCGTTTTTCAGCATCGCAATCTCCTCCTCTTCCAATCTCTGGAACGCGAGGGAGAGCAGCGCCGCCTCATAGGCTTCCCGCAGCGCGTCGGGGCTGTGGTCGGGGATGTCGAAATTCCGCGTCATTGCACGCACACCTCCTCCATGATTTCGCGCAGGAGCTTCCGGGCGCGATAGACCAGCGTGCGCACAGCGCCGTGGCTCGTGCCCAGAATTTGGGCGATGTCCGCGTCGGGCAGGCCCTCGTAGTACTTCATCCGCAGCGCCTCGCGCTCCCGGTCGGGCAGGCGCTTGAGTGCTTCGGCCACCTCGGCGATCCGCTCCTCGCGCAGCAGGCCCGCGTCCGGCGCCGCGCCGCCCGGCATTGCGCCGAGCTTTTCATCCAGATCGTCGAAGCTGTAGAGCCGCTTATCGCCGCGAAGCTGGCTGATGGCCTCGTTCTTCACCGCCGTGAGCAGGTAGGAGCGCAGCGCCACGGCGTTGCGCGTGCGCAGGAAGCCAATGCGGTCGATGAACTTCAGCATCGCCGAATCCACGGCGTCCTCCGCCCGCTGGCGGTTCCGCACCACCGAGTACGCCTTCTGGAACAGCAGCGCGTAGTTCCGCGCATAGAGCCGCTCCACCAGCTCCCGGTCGCTCTCATTCTCAATGGCCGCGATGGCCCATGCGAGCATATCGTCACCCTCTCTCTTCCGCGTTCCGTATATGTAGACGCGCGAAGCATCGGATTGTCACAGCTATTATAGCAAAATGAAAGGGCGGAGGAAATCTTCCCCCGCTCCCGTCATCTCGGGAATCCCGTATCACTTCTCGATCGGCACCACCTTGAGCGTCATGCCCAGCGCGCCGAGGACCTTGAGCACCGTGTCCAGCTGCGGCTTGGTGCTGCCCTTCTCCATGCGGGCGATGATGGGCTGCTTCACGCCGCTCATCTCCTCCAGCTGCTTCTGGCTGATGCCCTTCTCCCGCCGCGCCTTGATCAACTCCCCGATCAGCGCCACGCGCAGGTCGCTCTCGGCGATCTCCTCGGGCGTATAGAGCTCATGCTCCACCTCATCCCAGCTGTGCCCGATGGGACTGTACTCATTCAAAGTGAACACCCCTTTCGATCAAATCCATCAGCTCGCGCCTGGCCTTTGCGATCTCCCGGGCCGGCGTCTTCTGCGTCTGCTTCATGAATACGTGCAGCAGGACGAAGCCGCCGTCAAACCATCCGACGAACAGCACCCTGTCCCGCAGCAGCCGAAGCTCCCATATCTTCCATCATACGCTTCCGTACCGCCCAGGTCAAGTACTTTTAAGTTATTATAGAGGCGAATCCAAGCGCTCTGTTTCAAGCCTCCATGGAGAATTCCATTCCGGATGAGGTGGGAAGAGCATGCGCGCTTAACAGAGGCGTGGTACAATGGTCGCAAATTACAGGAATGGAGAGTGTTTACCGATGACAAGCAAGATCAAACGCTTCCTCGCGCTGGCGATGGCCGCGCTGATGCTCCTGGCCTGCGCCGCGCTCGCCGAGGGCGACGCGCCGAAGGCGACGGCCTGGGTCCAGATCGACGTGGCGAACTACGGCACAATCACCGCCGAGCTCTACGGCGAGACCGCGCCCATCACGGTGGAGAACTTCCTGAAGCTCGTGAACGAGGGCTTCTACGACGGCCTGACCTTCCACCGCATCATCTCCGGCTTCATGATCCAGGGCGGCGACCCGAACGGCAACGGCACGGGCGGCTCGGACCAGAACATCAAGGGCGAGTTCGCGGCCAACGGCGTGGAGAATCCGATCTCCCACACGCGCGGCGTGCTGTCGATGGCGCGCTCGAACGATCCGGACAGTGCCAGCAGCCAGTTCTTCATCATGCACGCGGACGCGGACTACCTGGACGGCCAGTACGCGGCGTTCGGTAAGGTGCTCAGCGGCATCGAGGTGGTGGACGCCATCTGCGAATCCACGCCGGTCACGGATAATAACGGCACCGTGGAGCCCGCCAACCAGCCGGTGATCACCAGCATCAAGCAGATCGAAGCCCCGGCAGAGTAAGCGGAAGCGGAATAGAAATGCACGGCAGGACCTGGGCCCCATCTACGGGGCCCAGGTCCGTCGTTTCGCAGGCGAAGCAGAAGGGAGAATCCAAGGAACCTCAGGTTCCTTGGTAGGGTTTCCAAAGGGGCAACGCCCCTTTGGCAGGTCTGGGCAGCGCCCAGCGTAACCCAGGCGGCCCGCGGTTTTAAATCCAGGTCCCGGCAATGCGCACCACCGCCCCCTCGTCTCCATACCGCGGGCCGCCGCGGCGATTTTTTGGGAGGGGAAGCCACCGGCTTCCCCTCCCAAAAGAGCCCGCACTAACTCTCATCCCCCGCACCGAAACCCGCCAAAGATAACAAAACTCCCCCACAACGAAGCAATAAGTACACCCCCGCAGTTAAAGACCGCAGGGGCGCGCGTTATATTGCCCTCATAAAGGACTTCAATAGGTCGATCGCGATGGCTTGCTTTTCCAGCGGGCACTTTGCAATGGCGGACGCAATCCATTCGCGGTTTGCCTCCGCTTCATCGGATCGCTTTTGAAGGAGAAGTTCATCCGGGGTCGCGTTCAGCACGTCGCAGATCGCCAGGAGCGTGTCGACAGACATGCCAGCCTCGCCCAATTCGACGCGCGCATAGAAGCGAAGGGATAGCTTCGCTCTCTCGGCGGCCTGTTCCTGCGTTAGGCCGAGCAGCATCCTCTTTCGCCGAATCTCATTTCCAATTGCAATCCGGTCGTAATTCAACTTTGCAAACCCCTCTGCACTGGAATGCCTTTATTATGCGTCATATAGTGCTTGCTTATAAGGGCATAAAGGGGTATAATGAATGCGTATTTTATGACGCATCCATGCGGAACCATTCGTCAGATGCCCACGATGGCGGATAGCTGGATGTACCTGTGCGGTGTTGCCTATAGGCACCACCGCACAGAACGGCGGCGCGTCAGGCGATGCCTTTTCCGCCATCTGCACTTGCAAACTTCTTGACTTGCATCCAGCAAGCCTGCGAAATTTGCAAGCACATCTGACGAAAAATTCATTCGCCTGCCGACCACCTTATCTGTGCGGTGTTGCCTATAGCAATTCGGAGCAGGTGGTGTCGTATTCGAGTTCGATCGGGGCGGGAAAGTCCGCGTCGATTTCGACCCAGGATGACTACTCGTTCTTTATGGAGGGAGCCGCGACGGCGAGCGTCGGCGTGACGCGCGTCCTGTTGGAGGATGGCACCGATTTGAACTACGATGATCCGGTTTGGTTCGAAGGAAAGCTGTGATCGGGAAAGCGCGGGCGCTGGCCGAACGCATTGAAAGCTTTTCCAAGAAAGAGATGTCGGAATTCAGGATTATACAAAATCTAAGCCCCTGCAACATTTCGGTTGCGGGGGCTTCGCTGTGCGGGGATGGGGGAAGGAGATGCGTTGGTGGGGATGCGGGAGCGTTGGGGGTGGACGGAAGGGGAGGAGAGTTAGTGCGGCGATTGCACGGGAAGCTTTGGCTTCCCGCGATAATCGCCGGGGCGGCCCGCGGTTTGGAGGCGATGGGGCGTCGGTGCGCATTGCCGAGGCTTGGATTTAAAACCGCGGGCCGCTGGGGTGACGCTGGGCTCCGCCCAGACCTGCCAAAGGGGCGTTGCCCCTTTGGAAACCCTACCAAGGAACCTGAGGTTCCTTGGATTCTCCCTTCT
>CANQGC010000269.1 GCA_947600345.1 uncultured Clostridia bacterium | reverse complement strand
GTGTATGAGCCGGGATATTTCTGCACCGAATACAGTTCGGGCAAAGATACCGGCCGCCCGGCCGTGGAGCCGGACCCGTGGAGCGATTGACGGAACGGGGTGAACGTGCTATAATGAACGCGCGGAGGGGAAACCCGATGCTGGCAGAGAGAACACGGGGCCGCTGTCACCTGTTGAGTTTTTACGAAAGCAGGTGGTGCCGAATGAGCAGCTATGAGATCATCATGGTTATACTCACCGGAATTGGTCTGCTTGTAGTACTGATTGACAAGATCGGGAAAAAGTGACTGAGTAAGCAGATGGCCGCCGTGTATTGCCCTACACGACGGCCCGAAATCGCCGACAAGTGATTGACGGCCCCGAGAGCAAGCAACTCTCTGCCATTATTATAGTCGAAAGCGGCGCTGCTGTCAAGCGCGAACATCAAAAGCGGCAATATTGACGCTTTTGAAAAAAACGAACCACCGTGTACTAGCACTACACGGTGGTCTGATTTTGCCATCTGGTGATTGACGGCCCCGAGAGTAACCGCTCTCTGCCATTATTATAAGCGAAACCGGCACCGCTGTCAAGCGCGAACGTCTCAAAAGCGGCGATATTGACGCTTTTGGCCTATTATGGTAGAATAAACCATCATAATACGGAGGTGGGAAGTATGAAAAAATGGTTTGCGATGCTCCTGTGTTTGGTGGTGCTGACCGGTATGCTGACGGGCTGCACGGGATCGACATCCAGCGCAAAGAAAGCGGAGCCGGCAATCGACGAGGTCACGGAGGATATGAAGCTGGCGGCGGTCACGTATTCCCAAACCGCGGTGAAGGACTACCTGCCGAATGCCAGCTTTCCCTGGTCGATGGATAACTACACGGTGAACCGGTACGATCAGCAGTACAAGATCGAGGGCGCAGCGAGCGGCAATAAGTATTGGTGTACGATCAGATGGGACTACAAGAAGGATGAATATTTTGACGTGATATACCTAAAGATAGCCGACCAGGTGTGCATTAATAACCAATAACGATGGCAAAGCCAGGCAAAAAGCGGCAATATCGCCGCTTTTCATTTTGTTGATAGTTTGTAAAATAATTGTCGCGCCGATTATTTATCTGTTGACTTTTCGTCGAACATAAAATATAATGTGTTCGACGGAAAGAGAGGTGAGCAGATGAGCCCACGGACAGGGCGTCCGAAAACCGACAATCCCAAAACTGTGCGAATAGGTGTCAGACTTGACAGCGAAACCGTCAGGAAGCTGGATGAAGCAACCGAAATCAAGCAAACGACGCGCTCCGAGATCGTGCGCGAAGGGATTGAAAAAGTATTTGAGGACGTAAAAAAGTAGAGGAACGGTTCCGCCAGCAAGCAACCCGATCCTCTACCCCGCACCGACTTTGCGGCACGGATAAATTTTAGCATATCCGCGCTGAAAAGTCAAACCAAACGACTTGAAGAAAGCGAGGATCAACAATGAATCAGAACAATTCCGCATTGTGGATGCAGTTAGAGCAGGTGGACCTGGCCATGCTGGCCCTGGAGGGCGGGCTGGAAGTCGCGCAGATTTACTCCGAGGAGGCGGTCGGCGGCGACAGCCGCAACAACCTGATGCTGCAGCAGCTCCGATGCCTGCGGGAAACCGCCAGCAGCGTTCGAGGGTATCTCGACGAGGCGATCAGCATGGAGCTGCACCAGCGCAAGCGCGGCGATGCCTTGCAGGACGACGCGACGCGGTCGGAGATCGCATAAGAAGGGACGATAAAGGAAAAGCGGCAATATCGCCGCTTTTCCTGTTTTTTGGAGGGTATTATGGTAGATATAGACTGGGGCGAGTTCAAGCGGCAGCACCTGATCGACGTTTGGCGCGCGCTGCCCGACGGCTGCCGGCTGCGCGTGCGCATCTATTCCACGGCGCCGGAGCATTTCAGTCCGGCATTTGACGAGGCCCGCGTGCTGGCCTACGCGAACCGCCTGGTTTATCGGGCGCGGCAGAAAGGCAACGAGGTGCTGGTCGTGGTTTCGCCGGTGGACGACCCGGAGATCAGCAAGACAGTAAAGGTCCCCTGCTGGGACTGGTGAATACACACGAAAAGCGGCAACGTTGCCGCTTTTACTTGTTTTTGGAGGTGGATTAGATGGCGGACGTTAAAGACCTGGTGGTGCGCCTAGCCTTTGAACACGGCGACACAAAGAGTCAGATCGCGGCCATAAAGAACGAGATCAAGCTGCTGGAGTCCGGCTTCCAGGCCGCAGCGGTGACGGCGGGCGGCTTTTCCGACGGGCTGAACGACGCCGGCGCGCGCTCGCAGGTGCTGCGCCAGCAGATCGCGCTGCAGGAGCAGGCCGTGCAAAAGTACGGCACCGCCATCGAGCAGGCCCAGGCAAAGCTGCAACAGGCCCAGCAGCGGCAGACGGATTACACCAACAAGCTGCAAGCCGCAAAGCAGCGGCACGAGGAGCTGACCAACGAGATCAAACAGACTAAGTCGGCGATGGAGGCCAGCGCCGCCGCCACCGGCGAAAACAGCGACGAATACATCGACCTGGCGATCCACCTGGAGGAGCTGGAGGAGGAGCTGCAAAGCAACAACCAGGAAATCAAACAATGGGAGAGCGCGCTAAAGCGCAGCGACTCCGCCATAGCGAACGCCGACAAAAACGTGCAGCGCCTGACCATCGAGCAGAATCAGGCGAAAGCCGCCGCCGGCCAGATGCGCGCCGAGCTGGACAGGCTGAGCACCAGCGCAAAGACCAACGCCGACGCGCTGCGGTCCGCCAGCGAGTACCTGGAGAAGTACGCCGAGAGCGCAAAGAACGCCGGACAATGGCAGGAGAAAGTCGGCTCCACGCTGACGAAAGGCAGCGCCGCCATCGTGGGCGCGGGCGTGGCCGCGGCGGGCGCGGCGATCAGCTGGGAGTCCAGCTGCGCGGAAATGGAAAAGACCATTTCGGGCACCGACCAGCAGCTCCAGCAGATCGAGGGCAGTATGCTGGAAATGAGCAAGGTGAAACCCGTGGACGCGGCGACGCTGGCGGAGATCGCGGCGAACGCCGGCCAGCTGGGCGTTGCCACCGGCGACATCGAAAAGTTTACCAGCACCATCGCGGATATGACCGCCACCACGGACCTGTCCGCCGAGAGCGCCGCGGCCTCGTTCGCCCAGTACGCGAACGTCACCCGCATGAACATGCAGGACGTGGACCGCCTGGCCAGCACCGTGGTCGAGCTGGGCAACAATACCGCCACCACGGAGTCCGCCATCGTGGCGATGGGCACAAACCTGGCCTCCGCCGGCCACCAGATCGGCCTGACCGACGCCCAGATCATGGGCGTGGCGGCCAGTCTTTCGTCCCTGGGCCTGGAGTCCCAGGCGGGCGGCACGGCGTTCAGCAAGCTGTTTGTGAACATGCAAGTGGCGGCCGAAACCGGCAGCGACAAGCTGAAAGCGTTCGCGGAGGTCGCGGGCATGAGCGCCGACGAATTTGCGACCGCGTTCAAGAGCGACGCCGCCGGAGCCATTACGAAATTCGTGCAGGGGCTGTCCTCCGGCAGTCAGTCGGCCATCGTGATGCTGGACGAAATGGGCATCACCGAAACCCGTATGCGCGACGCGCTGCTGCGCGCCAGCAACGCCAGCGAGATGTTCACGAATAACATAGCGATGGCCACCAACGCCTGGGGCGAGAATACCGCGCTGGCGGCGGAGGCCGACAAGCGCTATTCCACCACGGCAAGCCGGCTGCAGATGGTGGGCAACAAGGCAAAGGCCGCGGCCATCAACTTCGGCAACGATCTGATGCCCGCGATCAGCGACGGCGTGGACTGGATCAGCGACCTGGTGGACAAGTTCGGCGAGCTGGACGAGGGCCAGCGCAAACAGATCATGACCTGGGCGGCCTACGCCGCGGCGGTCGGCCCCGCGATGCTGGTGCTGGGCAAGGCGAACAGCACGCTGGGCAACGTGGCCAGCGGTTTAAGCAAGCTGGCGGGCGTGGCTGCCGATGCCGGCGGCGGACTGAGCGGCCTGTGGGCCGTGGCGAAAAACGTGCTGGGGCCGGCGGGACTCGCCGCCCTGGCCGTGGGCGCCACCGCCGCCACGGTCGCCTTTATCGACTGGGCGAGCGGGGCAAAGGCCGCGCGCGAGGCCACGGAGGACCTGATCGAAAAGGCGAAAGAGCTGCGCGAAACCCAGGCCACCACGATCTACGACACCGGCAACGCCGACCCGCTGGCGCGCTTCGGCGT
>CANQGC010000268.1 GCA_947600345.1 uncultured Clostridia bacterium | reverse complement strand
GCCGAACTACCTGGAATACTACGACGACACCGCCCCCGGCTCCCCCATCGGCGGCACGAAGGGCTTCACGCGGATCGAGACCGTGGGCCGCTACCCCGCGCCGGGCGGACAGTTCCTGCCGCCAAAGAACGCCGTGGGCTGGGAGCGCGGGCACCTGCATTGCTACTACACCTTCCTGGACGGCGTGGCCCACAACCGCCCCACGGACTGCACCATCGAGGACGGCGCAAGGCTCCAGTGCCTGATGGACAAACTGCTGGAATCCAACGCCACCGGGCGCTGGGTGGAGGTCTGATCGAATGAAGCGGAAGCTGATCCGCCGGGTCGTCACCGTCGCGGCCTGCCTGCTGTTCTGCACCACGGCGACGGCGCAGGTGGAGTTTCTGGCCGTTACGGTGGGCAAGGGCGACGCGCTGCTGCTGCGCGTCGGCGAGTACGTGTGCCTGATCGACACCGGCAAGGCCGAGGCCGAGGAGCAGCTGCGCGCGGTGCTGGAGCGCTGCGGCGTAAAGGCGCTGGACGCGGTGTTCCTGACCCACACGGACAAGGACCACGCGGGCGGCATGAAGTGGCTGCGCAAGAGCGAGATCGAGATCCGCGCCATCTACGCATCGAAGTACCACCCCGAGGTCAAGGATAAGAAGCACCAGGCCAGCAAGGCCGCGAAGAAGCTGGGCCTGGAGGTCAACTGGCTGGGCGCGGGCGACGAGGTTCCGCTGGGCGGCACCGGCGCGGTGTTTCGGGTGCTGGCCCCGATCCAGGAGTTCGAGGGCAACGACGACGATAACTCGCTGGTGATGATGCTGGACAGCCCGGACGGGCGCATCCTGTTCACCGGGGACATGGAGTACAACGAGGAGATGACGCTGCTGGCCTCCGGCGCGGATCTGAAGTGCGACGTGCTGAAGGTGCCGAACCACGGGGACAGCGACGCCTGCGGCGCGCAGCTGATCGCCGCGTGTAGCCCGAAGGTGGCGGTGATCTCCACGGATAGCGAGGAAAAGCCCGACACGCCGGATAAGAACGTGCTGCGGAACCTGGACCGCGCGGGCTGCGTGACCTACTCCACCGAGAGCTGTACCTTCGGCGTGCGCGTGCTGCTGGAGGAAGGAAGGGTCAGCACCGAGTACGTAAGCTGGTGAGGCGGCGGGGCCGCCGGCCATCTGCTGCCGCGTTGAAGCGACGGACTTTGGGCCCGTAGATTATGGGCCCAAAGTCCTGCGTTACGTTTCTAAAGGAGCGGTAGGACGAAGCACGACCTCTGGCCCCATAGATCCGAGGGCCAGAGGTCTTCGTTTGGGGAAACGGGGCTGGTTCACAGCGCGGCAGCAAAAGGGAGAATCCAAGGAACCTCAGGTTCCTTGGCAGGTCTGGGCAGCGCCCAGCGTAGCCCCTGAGGTTGCGGCTTGTAGACGGTTGCGGTTTACGGACAAAGGCAACGCTCCCAAGCGGCCCGCGGTATCAAAACCAAGCTTCGCCAAAGCGCACCAGCGCCCCATCGCCTCCAATCCGCGGGCCGCCGCGGCGCGGAGTTGAATTGGCAAGCCTCCCAGCTTGCCAATTCAAGGCAGCCGCCACTAACTCTCAAACCCCCCGCCACGACCCCCCGCCACCATACCGCCCACCCAAATCTCGCGAAGGAAGAAACCCCATGCGCAAAATCATCGCCGCCTGCGGCAACGACTGCTCCGCATGCCCAAGATACGCGGCCCATCCCTGCGAAAAAACCGAGCATGAACTGCTGCATACCGCCGAGCTGTGGATGAAAATCGGATATCGCGATCACATTGTATCCACCGAAGAGATCTCCTGCCTGGGCTGCGGGCCGGAGAACTGGTGCAGGTATCGGATCGTCAGGTGCTGCGAAGAGCGGCGCATCAAAAACTGCGCGGAATGCGTGGAATATCCCTGTGAGAAGCTAGAGGCATGCTTCGCGGTCACAAAATCGTTCGAGCCAATCTGTCGCAGGGTTTGCACCGGCGAAGAATATGAGCGGCTTAGGAAAGCGTTTTTTGAAAAGGCGGAGAATCTGGGCGCGCTGTGAGTTTGCGCTTGGCGAGGCGTTGGCAGGTGATCGCCGCGTTGGAATGAGAGTTAGTGGCGGCTGCCTGGTTCGGGGAGCTTTGCTCCCCGAACCTACTCCGCGCCGCGGCGGCCCGCGGTATGGGGGCGATGGAGCGCTGGTGCGCTTTGCCGGAGCTTTTATTGGATACCGCGGGCCGCTGGGGAGCGATGCCTTTGTTCGCAAACCGCAACCGCCTGCCAGGCGCGACCTCTGGGGCTACGCTGGGCGCTGCCCAGACCTGCCAAGGAACCTGAGGTTCCTTGGATTCTCCCTTCTGCTGCCGCGTGCTGAACGGCGGCAAAATCTTCTCGCTTAGAAAGCGCGCCCCGTGGAAATACTGCCTCGTGAAATTCATTTCGCAAGGCGGTGTTTTTTATGAGGAGTGAGAGCGGAAAGATCTCCATCATCGGCGCGGGGCAGGTCGGCGCGGAGGTGGGCTTCGCGCTGGCGGAGAGCGCGCTGGCGCAGGAGATCGTCCTCGTGGATCTGGAGCGGGAGCGCGCCGAGGGTGTGGCGCTGGACATCGCCCACGGCGTGGCGGCGATGCCGCCGGTGGAAGTGCGCCCCGGCGAGTACGCGGACATCGCGGGCTCCCAGCTGGTGATCCTCGCGGCCGGCGCGGGCCAGAAGCCCGGCGAGGACCGGCGCGCGCTGGCGGGCAGGAACCGCATCGTCGTCGAGTGCGCCAGCCGGGAGATCGCCCGCAACGCGCCGGACTGCGTGCTGATCGTGGTGACCAACCCGGTGGATGTGCTCACCTCGGCGGCCATACTCACCACGGGCTTCGAGCCCTGGCGGGTGATCGGCTCCGGCACGCTGCTGGACTCGCTGCGCTTCCGGGCGATGATCGCCGCCGAGGCCGGCGTCGACGCCCGGGACGTGCAGGCCTGGGTGCTGGGCGAGCACGGCGACAGCTCCGTGCCCGCGTGGAGCGCGGTGCGGATCGGCGGGCTGGGCGTGGACGAGTTCTGCCGCGCCTGCGGCGACTGCGGGCTCGGCCTGGAGCGGCGGCTGCGGGAGCGCTTCGACGGCGAGGTGCGCGGCGCGGCCTACCGCATCATCCGGGGCAAGGGCGCGACCAGCCACGGCGTGGCGGTGGCCGTGCGCCGGATCGCCCAGGCGGTGCTGCGCGACGAGCACGCGGTGCTCACCGTGTCCACGCGCCTGCACGGCGAGTGCGGCATCGAGGACGTGGCGCTGAGCCTGCCCTGCGCGGTGGGCGCGTGCGGCATCGAGCGCGTGCTCCCGCCCGCGCTCACGCCCACCGAGCTCATCGCGCTGCAAGGCAGCGCCGACGCAATAAAGGGCACAGCGCTGGAAGCGGAGCTTCAACTCATATAGGGCTTTCGCCCGGGGAAAAGGGGGAGAATCCCCCTTTTGAATTTCCCCCCAAGTTGCGCCTTGCAGGCGCATCGCCGCTTTGCGGCGGTCTTCCGCACCCTCTGGGCGCGGAAGGCCGCTTGCCAGCGGCATGGACGCCTCACGGCGTGGGATTTGCGCCTCACGGCGATACCGCCTTACGGCGGTATAGGTTCAGGAATCCCCACTGGGGATTCCGGTCATCGGCGATGCTTTGCATCGCCGATGCTGCCTCACGGCAGGGGTGCCTGCCGGCGGCCCAAGGAGAGATGGGGAGCGTCAAGCGCTCCCCGTTCCCTCCTTGGATGCTCCCCTCCCCTTCCTGACCAGGGCTGCGGCCCTGGACCCGGGGCTGGCTGAGTTCGTATTGCCGAGGTTCCGTTATCGGGCCGACAATACCGGCCCTCTGTAGCCTTTGGTTTTTGGGTTACGCCTCCGCTTCGCTTCGGCGGGGCTGCCGCCCCGGACCCTGCTGAAAGCCGACGAAGATAAGATAAAGAAACGCAGTTGGCGCAGCAACGGAGAGAAGCGATGAGAGAACACCGCCCCTTCCCCTGCGTCCTCCACGCTGCGGGCAAAGCCCGCAGCCCCACGGCCGCCGCGGGCGCGCAACCGCGGCGTAACGAGAGTTATGCAATACGAACTATCCCCGGTAACCCCCGTCCTCCAACGAAACCTCGCGGGCGCGGGGGTCGAGGTCCCCGTGCTCCGCTAAGGTTCGCAGCTGTACTATCCTCGGTTCCTCCCCGGGTCCAGGGCCGCAGCCCTGGTCAGGAGAGGGAGGGGAGAATCCAAGGAGGGAACGGGGGACGCTTGACGTA
>CANQGC010000267.1 GCA_947600345.1 uncultured Clostridia bacterium | reverse complement strand
GCTCCTCACGGCGGCGCTGCCCATCCTCGGCGAGGAGCAACGGGAGCCGCTTGCCTGGCTCTGCGCCGGGCCGTTCCTGAATGAAGCACCGGTCGAGGAGCAGTGGCGCGCCGCCAGCGCCTCGCTGGGCGTCTCCGCCGCCGGCGCGGAGGAGCTGCGCGTCGCCTTTGGGAAGCTGCGGAGGCTCTCCGGCGCGGAGCAGGCGGCGCTGGCCGCGATGCTCGGGGCGATGGCGGACTCCATCCGGCTGCGGGGGCTGATCCTGCCCTCCCGCGAGAGCGACCTGCGCAGGCTGGAGCGCTTCCTGGACGAGCACTACACGGAGAAGCTCTCGCTGGCCTCCGTGTCGGCGCAGCTGCACATCGGCCGCACCCGGCTCTGCGCGCTGGCGAAGGAGCTCTCCGGCGGGCAGACGCTTTTTTCGATGATCGCCCGCAGGCGCATCGACGCCGCCAAGGCGCTGCTGGTGCGGACTGACCGCCCCGTCTCCGCCATCGCCGAGGCCGTGGGCATCAGCGACTACAACTACTTCTCCAAGATCTTCCGCGCCGCCGTGGGCGTTTCCCCCAGCAAATTCCGCAAGCAGGCGCGCCAGAGTTTAGATGATTTGGTCTAATTGTTAATATATATTGTGGTATCCGTACGATTTTACTAGAATCTGTACGCATGATACTATTTGTTTCATCGTGGATTCTTTACAATAGAATTGTTGAGGCTGTATTTATTCGTTGTGCAATAAATACAACTCAGAGCCGCAATTCCGAACCAAATAAAGGAGGAAGTTAACCCATGAAGAAGATTCTAGCCCTGGTATTGGCACTGATGATGGTCTTCACCTGCGCGGCCTTCGCCGAGGGCGGCGAGGACATCACGCTGGACGTGATCATCTGCCAGTATGGCCCCAACACGAACGACTGGTTCCTGGGCACCGGCATGAACGGCACGAGCTTCGTCGAGAAGTTTGAGTCCGAGAATCCGGGCATCAAGCTGAACCTGGAGGTCGTCTCCTGGAACGACGTCTACACCGTGGTGGACACCCGCATCACCAACGGCAATCCGCCGGACATCCTGAACATCGACGTGTTCGCCAACTACGCCAACGAGGGCCTGCTGGAGCCCGTGAGCCAGTGGTGCCCCGAGGACCTGTACGAGGACTTCTTCCCGTCCTTCATCGACCAGTCCGTGATCGACGGCACCGTCTGGGCCGTGCCGGATCTGGCCTCCGCCCGCGCGCTGTACTACAACGTGGACATGTTCGAGGAGATGGGCATCGAGCCGCCGACCACCTGGGCCGAGCTGCAGGACGTCTGCCAGACCATCCTGGACTTCTATGATGGTGAGGTCTATCCCTGGGGCATCGACATGACCACCGACGAAGGCCAGGCCGCATTCGCTTACTACACCTGGGGCAACGGCGGCGGCTTCGTGGATGCCGAAGGCAACTGGGCCGTCAACAGCCCGGAGAACGTCGAGGCCATCGAGTACGCCATCGGCCTGGTCAACGCCGGCTTCACCAACCCCAACCCCGCCACCCAGACCCGCTACGACCTGCAGGATATGTTCGGCGCGGGCAAGCTGGCGATGTGCATCGCCCCGAACTCCATGGCCTCCTACTGCGCGCAGAAGGGCTATGAGGTGAACATGGCCACCGTGGGCATCCCCGCCAACGAGGGCAAGTCCGCCTCCTCCGTGGGCGTCATGGACCGCGTGATGGCCTTCAAGGACGATTCCGCCGCGGATCCGGCCGCCCGCGACGCCGCCATCGGCGCCTTCGCCAAGTTCTTCTATGATCCGGAGAACTACGTCGGCTGGGTCAGCATGGAGGACTTCCTGCCCGCCGTGAACTCCGCGGTCGAGGCGCTGGTCGCGTCCGATCCGAGCTTCGAGGCCTGGCTGAGCGTGCTGGACGGCTGCCAGTTCTATCCCACCGCCATCGCCGAGTGGGACAGCGTGAAGCAGGGCGTCATCGCCGCCGAGCAGGCCGCGCTGACCGGCTCCCCGGTGCAGGACGAGCTGGACAAGCTGCAGGCTTCTCTGGAAGAGATGGTCGCCGCGCGCACCGCTGCGTAAGGTGAAATAGTCCTGAGCTGCAATTCGCCTCCGCGAGGGCCGGACGAAGGTCCGGCCCTCGCGCTATCGAGAGCAAACCCAATTTTCGGAAAGGAGGGCGAGGCGTGAACAAGAGATTCAGGCGGGGAATCGCGCCCTATATCTGGCTGCTGCCCAGCATCGTGCTGATGTCGGTCTTCGTCATCTATCCCATACTGACCGTGTTCCGGCTGTCCTTCAGCGAAATTTCCAAGGCGGGCGTCGTGGGCGGCTTCGTGGGCTTGAAGAACTTCAAGGACGCCGTAAATCTCCCCGCCTTCAAGACGGTGATGCTCAACACGCTGTACTGGGTGGTCTCGGTGGTGGGCCTGTCCACGCTGCTGGGCTTCATCATCGCCATGGTGCTCAACGCCAAGTTCCGGGGCCGCAAGATCGCCCGCGCGATTCTGGTGCTGCCCTGGGCCACGTCGCTGGTCATCCAGGCTTCGGTGTGGAATTACATCATCAAGTACGAGTACGGCAGCCTGAACAACATACTGCTGAATTTGGGCATCATCAAGGAGGCCATCAACTGGCGCGCCAGCTACCAGATCGAATTCATCTGGGAGTGTGGCGTAGGCATATTCGTGACGATCCCCTTCGTGGCGTTCTGCGTGCTCAGCGGCCTGCAGTCGATCGACACCTCCCTCTACGAGGCGGCGGACATCGACGGCGCCACATTCTGGGACAAGCTCTTCCGCATCACGATTCCGCTGGTGAAGCCGTCGCTTACGGTGAGCACGGTGCTCAATATCATCTACGTATTTAACTCCTTCCCCATCATCTACACGATGACGAAGGGCGCACCATCCAACAAGACGGACACGCTGGTCACGTACCTGTACATGCTCAACTTCTACGACCGCCAGAAGGGCCCGGCCACGGCGCTTTCCGTGATCGGCTTCCTGGTGCTGTGCCTGTGCGCCGGCATCTACATGGTGGGCGTCATGCGAAAGGAGGAGGAGCTGTGAAAAAGACGCAGAGCATCGCGAAGAAAAACCGCGCGGCGCTGATTTTGCTGCTGGTCGCCTTCGTGCTCGTGGGCGCGCTGCTGACGCTGCCCTCCTACCGCTTCACCTCCAGCCTGTACAGCAAGAAGTCCGCCAACACCTTCGTGGGCGACGAGAAGTATCAGCAGGTGCGCGCCGAGGTGGAGGCCGTGGCGGAGGAATACCGAAGCCAGGGCCTCGAGGTGGAGATCCGCGAGGATGTCACCGAGCGCACCAACTCCAAGGGCGAAACCACATCCATGGTGGCGTTTCGCATCGACCAGGAGTTCGGCAAGAGCGGCTGGTCCTTCCTGGGCTCCGGCCTGCCCTCCGCCTGGGTGCTGCTGGGCATGGTGATCTGCCTGGCCATGTGCGCGGCCTGCGCCATCGGCGGCACGTTCGGCTCGCTGGGCGACGCCAATCGCGAACTGGACGGCCGCAGCATCGCGCTGCGCTCCGCCGCCATGTACCTGGCGGTAGTGGCGCTGCTGCTGGTGCCGGTGTTCTTCATGACGAACACCTACGCCCTCAGCCGCCGGGTCGACCTCTACACCGACGGCACGCTCACCGCCGGCAAGGAGCTGTTCTTCGCCAAGCTGGACAACTTCCTGTTCAACGGCCAGGGCGGCGAGAACATCGAGGACATGCTCAGCGGCCTGAGCTTCCAAAACACCTACATGACCTGGCTCGCGCTGCCCTGCATCGCCGCCATGCTGATCGGGGCGATTCAGCTGCGCCACGGCTCCATCACCCACTCGCTGGTGCGGGGGCTGATGTACGGCTTCGTGGTGGCGCTGTGCATCTTCATACTCTACCCCTACTACGTGATGCTGGTCACCGCCTTCCGCACGCCCGCCGAGACGAACGACATGCACTTTTTGCATATCTTCCCGACGGAGTGGCAGTTTGGCAACCTGAAGGGCATCATCGACCGGGGCGTGCTGCGCTACCTGCTCAACTCGCTGCTGATCGCGGGCGGGGCGACGGTGATCGCGCTGCTGTGCGGCATTCCGGCGGCCTACGCCATGGCGCGCATGAAGTTCAGGGGCAAGAACATCTTCCTGGGCTTCGTGATCGTCAGCCAGATGTTCTCCCCGGTGGTGCTGCTGATCGGCATCGCCCAGCTGATGGGCGCGCTGCACTTAAACGACAACATCTTCGGCCTGATGCTCA
>CANQGC010000266.1 GCA_947600345.1 uncultured Clostridia bacterium | reverse complement strand
GAGGTGCGAATGAATCCCTACGATCAGGCCCACGCGCTGGCCCGCTCCCTGAAGGAGAGCGACGAATACCGGGAGTACATCCGCCTGAAGGAGGCGGCCTACGAGAGCGACACCAATCGCGCCCTGCTGGACGAGTACAAGAAGCTCCAGTTCCGCCTGCAGGCGAAGCTGGCGGCGGGGGAGAGCATGCCCGCCGAGGACGCCCAGCGGCTCCAGCAGATCGGAACGCTCTTGCAGTTCAGCCCGGACGTGAGCGCATACCTGATGGCGGAGTTCCGCTTTCAGCGGATGCTGACGGACATATTCAAAATACTGGCCGATGTGGCGGGCGTGGATTTGGACATGCTGGCCCAGGGCTGACGGAGGAGAATCATGTCGGAGAACAAGCGCCGCAGGCGGCGCCGCCACGCGGTGCGCACGGAAAACTACAACATTCAAACCCTGCACGAGGATCGCGAGTACGGCCTGTACTGGTACGCCTGGCTGTGGAAGATACTGCGGCCGGTGATGATCTTCCTGTGCAGCGCGCTGATCGTGATCGGCCTGGTGAAGTACGGCTACGATTGGGTGTACGGCAACTTCCTGGGCCCGGTGGACGAGACGGTGCAGGACAAGCAGGAGTTCATCATCGACGAGGGCCAGTCGGTGACCGCCATCGGCAATGATCTGGAGGACCAGAATCTCGTGCGCAACGGCAGCGTCTTCCGCTACCTGGTGCAGCTGGAGAACCTGAGCAACAAGCTGAGCTACGGCTCCTTCCAGCTCTCGCCGTCGATGAGCGTCAACCAGATCGTGGCCGAGCTCACCAGCGGCAGCCAGACCCGCGAGCGCACGATCACCATCGTGCCCGGCTGGACCTGCGAGGATATCGCCGACTACTTGGTCACCCAGGGCGCGCTCGACAGCGCCGACGAGTTCCTGACCCAGTGCAACAACGTGGACCGCTTCGTGGGCGATTCCAACGCGCTGCGCTTCGCCCAGGATCACGGCACGCTGACCGGCAGAAAGTACGCGCTGGAGGGCTATCTGGCGCCGGATACCTACCGCGTGTTCCTCTCCGCCAGCGCCGAGGACATCATCGCCACGCTGTTGCACCAGCACAACAACGTGCTCGACGAGACCTTTTACGCCAACGATGTGCAGTATCAGGTAGACGAGACCGGCGCCTACGCGCCCGTGGAGACCTACGACTCTACGCTGAACATGGATCAGACCATCGTGCTGGCCTCGATGATCGAGAAGGAGGCCAAGCACCCGGAGGACTACGCCAAGGTCTCCGCCGTGTTCCACAACCGCCTGAACCGCGGCTGGCAGCTGGAGAGCGACCCGACGGCCACCTACCTGTTCGGCCTGAACCACTACATCCTGACCGAGCAGGAGCTCAGCGACCAGAACCTCTACAACACCTACCAGGTTCCGGCGCTGCCGGTGGGCCCGATCTGCAATCCCTCGGAGGCCGCGCTGGAGGCCGCCATGCACCCGAACATGGAGTACATCAACGACGGCTACATGTACTTCTGCGCCACCGACCCGGCCACCGGCGAGCTGGCCTTCGCGATCACGCTGGACGAGCACCAGCGCAACATCGCCCAGTACCAGCAGATGTGGGCCGCCTACGACGCCCAGCACGCTCAGAATGCCGGAAGGTGAGCCGGCGGGGGAGCGGATGCTCCTCCTGCCGCAACGGCAAGCGAAAAGGGATCGCCCCGCCCGGGGCAATCCCTTTTCTCATCAAGGCGAGGAATTTGAAGGAAATCCATACAAGGGAACTGAAGCAAAGGCTGGAATCTGGAGGTCGCGAGTTTGAACAGGGATCTGACGCGGGGCCCGGCGCTGCGCACTATGCTGCTGTTCGCGCTGCCGATGATACTGGGAAACCTGCTGCAGCAGTGCTACAACATCGCGGATACGATGATCGTCGGCAAGTATCTGGGCCGGGACGCGCTGGCGGCGGTGGGCTCGTCGTTCACGCTGATGACGTTCCTGACGTCGATCCTGCTGGGGCTGTGCATGGGCAGCGGCGCGGCCTTCTCCATCCGCTTCGGCCAGCGGGACGAGGAGGGCCTGCGGGAGAGCATTTCGGCTTCGCTCGCGCTGATCGCGGCGCTGACGCTGCTGCTGAACCTCGCCGCCTTCCTCTGCCTGGACGGCATTCGAGGCTTTCTGCGCGTGCCGGACGCGGTGTGGGGGAGCATGCGGGCGTACCTGCGGGTGATCTTCCTCGGCATCGCGGCGACCTTTCTGTACAACTACTTCGCCTCCTACCTGCGCGCCATCGGCAATTCCGTGGTTCCGCTGCTCTTCCTGGCGGTCTCGGCGGCGATGAACATCGCGCTGGACTTTCTGTTCGTGCTGGGGCTCGGGCGCGGCGTCGCGGGGGCCGCCGAGGCCACGGTGATCTCCCAGTACGCCTCCGGCGTTGGCATCGCGCTCTACGCGCTGGCGCGGCATCCCCGGCTTCGCGCCGCGCTCGGGAGGCTGCGGGTGCGCGGGCGAAGGGTGCGGGAGATCGCGCGCTTCTCGCTGCTCACCTGCGTGCAGCAGTCGGTGATGAACCTGGGGATACTGCTGGTACAGGGCCTGGTCAACAGCTTCGGCCCGGTGGTGATGGCGGCGTTCGCGGCGGCGGTCAAGATCGACGCCTTCGCCTACATGCCGGTGCAGGACTTCGGCAACGCCTTCTCTACCTTCGTGGCCCAGAACTACGGAGCGGGGCGACCGGACCGCATCCGGGCGGGCTTCCGGGGCGCGGCGCTGGCGGCGATGCCCTTCTGCCTGGCGGTGTCCGGCTTCGTGTGGCTGTCTGCGCGGCAGCTGATGGGCCTGTTCGTGGACGCGGGCGGCGCGGATGTCGCGGGCATACTGGCGGAGGGAATTCGCTACCTGCACATCGAGGGCACGTTCTACTGCGGCATCGGCTGCCTGTTTCTGCTCTACGGCATCTACCGGGCGCTGGGCAGGCCGGGCATGTCGGTGGTGCTGACGGTGATCTCGCTGGGCACACGCGTGGCGCTGGCCTACGCCCTGTCCGCGATCCCGGCGGTGGGTGTGACCGGCATCTGGTGGTCGATCCCCATCGGCTGGTTCCTGGCGGACGCCACGGGCCTGCTCTTCTACTTCGCGAAGCGCGACCACCTGCTCGCGCCGCGGGAGGGATTGACGCGCTGATGGGCGATGCTGACGGCAAACGGGAAGCGGGAGAGCACATCGCTCTCCCGCTTCCCGTCGCTTCCGGTGAGGAACATCCGCCCCGATTGGATTCCGCTACCAGATGAAGTTCGCCTTGGCAGCCTCGCCGTTGTCGATCAGCAGGTCCTGGGCCGTCATGGAGCGGTTGATGGCCGTCACGAAGTAGGCCCACTCGGCGATCTCCTCGGGCTCGGCCCACTTGGGCAGCAGCGTCTCGGCCATGATCTGCCGCCAGAGCTCGGGGTCGTTGACCACGCGATCGTTGAGCGAAGTCAGCACGCCGCCGGGGGACAGGCTGTTGGACGTCGCGCCCCAGCGCGCCAGGCGCAGCGCCGTGTTCTTCATGTAGGCCACGATGCCGCCCTTGCTGGCCGCGTACTCGGGAAACTCCGAGCCGGTGGACGCGCTGGCCGAGGCGATGAACAGGACGCTGCGAATCCTCTCCTGGAAGGCGTAGCGCTCGGTGACGCGGATCGTGCCCTTGAGGTTGACGTCGATGTCCTCGCCGGAATCCTGCACGCCGGCGTTGTTGATCAGGATCTCCACGCCCGGCGCCTCGGGAAGCTCGTCCCGGAGGATGTCCACGGTATGATGCGCATAGTTCGCATGCTCGATCGTCCCCGGCAGCCGGTCGAGGCCCACGACCTCGTGCCCGCAGTCCAGGAACTTCCGCGCGATGGCCTGGCCGATGCCGCGGCTGGTTCCGGTAATCAGTATCTTCAAACCGTCTTTCCCTCCCGGAAATTCAGGTATTCGCGCCCCACGTCCTCGGCCTGCCAGCGCCTGCACACCGCGTAGCCGAAGCGGGAGAACAGCACCTCGCACAAGAGCTCCGCCACCATGCCCGTGGCGGCGCAGGTCAGGCACTGGGTCATCGACCAGCCGAAGAAGACGTGGCTGACGATCAGCGCGAAGGTCAGGTTGTCCACGAACTGCCCGGCGGCGGTGGAAAGGTAGGTTCGGCAGGCGTAGGCGGCGAAGCCGTCCGGGTTGCGCCGAAAGCGCCGCCCGATGAAGTAGTTGAGGAAGTTGTTCACCACGGCGGAAACCAGGAAGGCGATGGTGCTGCCCAGCAGCACGT
>CANQGC010000265.1 GCA_947600345.1 uncultured Clostridia bacterium | reverse complement strand
TCGGGATGCACATGCCGGGCATGCCGCTCATCTCCTCCGCGATGGTGATGGCGAAGGGGTTGACCGCGTGCACCAGCTCGTTGGCCAGCTGGAGGTAGGTCACGGCCTCCACGTTGGTGTTCATGCTGAAGTACTGGTCGTAGCTGCCGAAGTTCGAGCCCAGTGCGTGGTCGTGGTAGATCATCGAGGTCACGCCGTCGAAGCGGAAGCCGTCGAAGTGGTACTCCTCCTGCCAGAACTTCAGGTTCGAGAGCAGGAAGTGCAGCACCTCGTGCTTGCCGTAGTCGAAGCACTTGGTGCCCCAGGCCTGGTGCCAGCCGCGCTCGCCGGGCAGGAAGTACTGGTCCTCGGTGCCGTCCATCATGTTCAGGCCCTCGGCGGTGTTCGGGCAGGCGTGGGAGTGCACCACGTCCAGCAGCACGAACATGTTCTTCTCGTGGGCCTTGTTGATCAGGTACTTCAGATCCTCCGGCACGCCGTACCAGGCGGAGGCCGCGAAGAAGTTCGTCACCTGATAGCCGAAGGAGGCGTAGTAGGGGTGCTCCTGGATGGCCATCAGCTGGATGGTGTTGTAGCCCAGCCCGGCGATGCGGTCCAGGTTATAGTCCGCGAACTCGCGGTAGGAGCCGATGCCCTCGCGCTCCTGGGCCATGCCGATGTGCGCCTCGTAGATCACGGGCGTGGTGAGCTTGCGCTTCTTGTAGTTGCCGTCGGTCCAGAAGAAGCGCTTGGGCGGATACCAGATCTGGCCGTTGAAGTTGTTGCTGGAGTCGCGCACCACGCGCCGGATGTAGGTGGGAATGCGGTCGAAGCTCTGCTCGCCGCGCCGCACGTGAATCTTGACGAGCTGGCCGTGCTTGAGCGCGTCCGCCCCAGGCAGGCGAATCTCCCACACGCCGCCGGCAATGCGCTCCAGCGGATGCGAGCTCCGGTTCCAGTCGTTGAACTCGCCGAAGAGATGCACCTCGTCCGCGCCGGGCAGCCATTCGCGATAGACCCAGCCGTCCTCGGTGCGGTTGAAGCCGAAGTACATGTAGCCGTTGGCGAAGGAGGACAGGTCCGCCGCGTCGCCGATCAATGAACGCCGGACGTCCGTGTTGCGCTGCATGCGAAGCGCGATGTCCCGGTAGAAGGGCTTCAGCCAGGGATCGATGGAAAGGATCTTATATTGAACCTGTTCATTCGTATTTTTCATGGCGCACCTCCTAACAGAAATTATACCATAACGCTGTGGAAATGAAAAGTGCGCTGGAAAGAAAATTTGTGCCGCAAGCCGGGCGCGGGTTCAAAAAGCCGGGGCATCGCCATAAGAATAGCATGTGTCGGGGGTGATGCCGTTGGAGCGGGTGGACAGGCTGGTGGATGCGCTGGGCGGGCGTCTGGGCGAAGCGGTGCGGGCGAACGGGGATTCGATCCTGGAGCTGCGGCTTCGCGGCGGGCGTCCCGCGCGGATGCGGCTGCTGGGCGGGCGCGAGCTGGAGCTGGAGGTCGTGGACGCCTCCCGGCTGCGGCGCATACTCAGCGCGCTGATGGAGAACAGCCTCTACGCCTGGGAGGACGAGCTTCGCCAGGGCTACTTCACCGCCGCGGGCGGGCTCCGCGTGGGCGTGTGCGGCAAGCTCCGGCCGGGCCGGGACGCGGTGGGGGACATCGCCAGCATCGGCTCGGCGTGCATCCGCGTCCCCCGGGAGGCGCGGGGCTGTGCGGAGGAGCTCGCTCGGGCGATCGCGGGGGACAGGCCGTCGAGCGCGCTGATCCTCTCCGCGCCGGGCCTCGGCAAGACCACGCTGCTGCGCGATCTGGTGCGCGTGCTCTCGGACGACGGCTGGAACGTGGCGCTGGCCGACGAGCGGCGGGAGGTCGCCGCCTGCCGGGAGGGGCTGCCGCTGCTGGACGTGGGCGCGCGTACCGACGTGATGGACGCCTGCCCGAAGGCCCAGGCGATCCCCATGCTGCTGCGCGCCTGCTGCCCGGACGTGGTGGCCGCCGACGAGATCGGCGGCGAGGGCGACATGCGGGCGATCCGCGATGCCTTTCGGGCGGGAGCCGCCGTGCTCGCCACTGCCCACGCGCCGGACCTCGACTCCGCGCTTCGGCGGGAGAGCGTCGCGCCGCTGATTCGCGAGGGGATCTTCGACTGGATCGTGACGCTGGGGCCGGAGCCCGGCCGGGTGAAGTCCGTGCGGAGGTTCGAGGGCTCGGAGTACGCGGAGCACTGCCGGGAGCTGGCGCTCTCCGACGGCCACCCGGTCACCAACCCCGGGAGCGCCGGGCCGGGCGGCGAGCTCTTCAACGGCATCGTGCGGGCGGATTCCGCGCGGAGCGGGCGCGGCGGGCGGCCGGAGGTGCGGGCGCCGCAGGGGAATCCGGAGATCGACGGGGAGGTGGACGCATGCTGAAGGCCGGACTGCTGGCGGTGGTGCTGCTGGCCTGCACCGCCGTGGGGCGCTCCCTCTCCGGGGCGCGCAGGCGGCGGGCGGAGGCGCTGGGGGAGCTGCTGGCGGGAATGCGCGTGCTTCGCCTGCGGATGCTCAACTCCATGGAGCCGATGGGGATACTGCTGCGCAAGTCGGACGCGAAATTGTTCCGGGAGTTGGGCAACGAGCTCGGCGCGGGCGCGAGCCTGAGCGAGTGCTGGCAGGCGCGAAGGGAGCGGGAGCGCAGCCGCGGCGGCGCGCTGGACAGCCTGGAGGAGGACGACGTGATCCTGCTGGACGGCTTCTTCAGGCGCCTGGGCGGCAGCGGCCGGGCGGAGCAGGGCGAGCTGTTCAACCATTCCATCGCCGCGATGGAGGAGGCCCAGGCGCATGCCCGGCGCAGCTACGCCGACGCTTCAAAGGTCTATACGGCGCTGGGCACGCTGGTGGGCATCGGCCTCTGCGTGCTGATCGTGTGAGGTGCGGCATGGACATCAACTTCGTATTCAAGATCGGGGCCATCGGCATACTGATCACCGTGGTCTCCCAGATTCTCAGCCGGGCGGGCCGCGAGGACATCGCGACGCTGGCCACGCTGGCGGGCCTGATCGTGGTGCTGATGATGGTGCTGAACATGGTGGCCGAGTTTTTCGAGAGCATCCGCGTGATGTTCAACCTGGAGTGACGGCGGTGAAGATCGCGGCGCTGTGCCTGGCGGCGGCGCTGGTGTGCGCGGCGCTGCGCTCCGTCCATCCGCAGGTGGCGGCGGCGGTGGCGCTGGCGGCGGGAGCGGGCGTGCTGATGCTCTCGCTGGACGATCTGGGAAGCTTTGCCGCCGCGCTGCGCGCGCTGTCGAAGACGGCGGAGGATGGGGGCGCGGACGGCGGCTGGCTGGTGCGGCTCTGCGGCTTGGCGCTGGTGGCGGAGCTCGCCTCGGACGTCTGCCGGGACGCGGGGGAATCCGCGCTGGCCCGGAGGATCGACATGGGCGTGCGGCTGAGCGTCGCGGCGGCGGCGCTTCCGCTGGCGGCGGACATATTCAAGCGCATCGCGGAGCTGGCGGCGTGAGGCGCGCGATCGAAATCCGGCGCGCGAGGCTCCTCCGCGAAGCTTCCTGCGCCGCGCGTGCGGTTGGAAGCCAGGTCATTCCGCCTTCCCGCGGCGGAGCGCGCGCCGTGGTGCGGTTGCTTGCGCTGCTCGCCCTGGCGCTGGCGCTCGCGGCGGGCTGGCCGGAGGCGCTGGGAGGCGCGCGGGCGGAGGACGCGGCGCGCCGGGCGCTGGAGGATGCCGGCATGGGCGGTGTCGTGGAGTTCGACGCGGAGTTCGGGGCGGGCGTCGATCCCGAAGCCGTCGCGGCGGCGGCGCTCGAGGGCAGGCTGCCCGGCGCGCGGGAGTTGATCGAGTGGATCAGGGAGCGGGCAGTCGAGCCGGTGATGGACGCGCTGCGGTCCGGGCGGGGGCTGCTGGCGCCGGTGCTGCTGCTGGCGCTGCTGCGCTGCGCGCTGCCGGACACCTCGGGCGGTGCGGAGGGCGCGCGCTTCCTGCTGCGGCTGACGCTGCTGCTGGGGCTCTCCGAGGTGGCCGCGGCGGCGCTGGAGTCGGCGGCGGAGTGCGTGCGCGCCGCGAAGTCGCTCGCCGGAGCGGCCGCGCCCGGGCTGACTGCGCTGATCTCGGCGATGGGCATGAGCGGAACCTCCGCGCTGATCTCTCCGGCCGCGGCGCTGATCGGCGACGCTGCGGAGGGGCTCTTCCTGAACTGGGGCATGCGGCTCTGCCGCTTCGCGCTGTGTCTGACCATCGCGGGGAACCTGTCCTCGGCGGTGGACCTGAGCGGCGCGGCGAAGCTTCTGCGCAAGGCGGCCAACTGGGGCGCGGGCCTG
>CANQGC010000264.1 GCA_947600345.1 uncultured Clostridia bacterium | reverse complement strand
CCGGGAGGACGTGGGCGAGAGGGGCGGGGTCCCGGACCACGCCCCTCTCGCCCACGTCCTCCCGGGGCGCCTCGAACTGAGGCTTGATCAGCGCCACGAACTCCCGCCGCCCGGTCAGCAGCGGAAGCACCACCGGCAGCACCGCCCGGAGCGATATGAAGGATACGTCCGTCGCGCCGAACTCCGGCGGCTCGGGGAAGTGCTCCGCCGTCAGAAAGCGGGCGTTGGTGCGCTCGAGGGCCGTCACCCGGGGATCGCTGCGCAGGCGGTAGTCCAGCAGGTTGTAGCCCACGTCCACGCAGTAGACGCGCCTGGCCCCCACGCGCAGCATCACGTCCGTGAAGCCGCCGGTGGAGGAACCCACGTCCACGCACACGCAATCCTTCAGGTCGATGCCGAACAGCTCCACCGCGCGCTTCAGCTTGTGCGCGCCGCGGCTGACGTAGGCGTCGACCGCCCCCTTCACGCGAAGCTTCTCCTCCGGCTTCACCGAGTCGCCCGGCCGGAGGAGCTTGCGGTCCCCCGCCAGCGCCCTTCCCTCCATGATCAGCGCCCGGGCGAGCTCGATGCTCTCCAGGTTCAGATCCTCGTAGAGCGCCTGGTCGGCGCGGCGCTTGCGGCTCACTTTGCGTCTCCCGCGCGCAGCGCCGCCGCCACGCGCTCGCAGACCTTCGCCACGCTCAGGCCGCAGCCCTCGCGCTGCTCCTCGATGCGCGCGTGCTCCACGTAATCGTCCGGCGCGCCGAGGATCAGCGTGGGCACGCGCAGGCCGCTCTCCGCGAGCAGGTGGGCGATGCCCTCGCCCAGGCCGCCGATCACGCTGTTCTCCTCCAGCGTGACGACCAGCTTCGCGCCCCTCGCCGCCTCGACGAGCAGCCGCGCGTCCATGGGCTTGATGAAGCGCGCGTCCACGACCCCGGCGCGAATCTGGCGCCCGGCGAGCTTGATGGATGCCTGCATCGCCAGCTGCACCATCGGCCCCGCCGCGAAGAACATCGCGTCCTCCCCCTCGCTGAGCAGCTCCCACTCGCCCACGCGAAGCGGCCCGTCCGAGGCCATCGCCGCGCCAAGATCCAGGCCGTCGCGGGGATAGCGGATCGCCATCGGCCCATCCACGCCGGCGCTCAGCGCGACCATCCGCTTCAGCTCTCGCACGTCTCGCGGCGCGGCCACGATCAGCCCCGGCACGGAGCGCAGGTAGCTCAGGTCGAACAGGCCCTGGTGGGTTCTGCCGTCCGCGCCCACGAAGCCGGCCCGGTCGATCAGGAAGGTCACGGGCAGATTGCAGCGGCAGACGTCGATCAGAATCTGGTCGTAGCTGCGCTGCAGGAAGGTGGAGTAGATGGCCACGTAGGGCTTCATCCCGGCGCTGGCCATACCCGCCGCCATCGCGACGGCGTGCTCTTCGGCGATTCCCACGTCGTAGAAGCGCTCCGGGTGGCGCTGCCGGAACTCCTCGGTGCCGGTGCCCGAGGGCATCGCGGCGGTGATGGCGCAGATGCGGCTATCCCCGTCCGCCATCTCCGCGAGCTGCTTCGCCACGAGCAGGCCGCAGGAGGGCTCCTGCTCCCGCTTGCGGCGGCGGCCGGAGTCGATGTAGAAGGGCGCGACGCCGTGGAATTCGTCCGGGTGGTTCTCCGCGGGCTGGTAGCCCCGGCCCTTCTGGGTGACCACGTGCACCAGCACGGGGCGCTCGTCCGCCCTGGCCCGCCGGAGCACGCGGATCAGGTGCCGCAGGTCGTGGCCGTCGATGGGCCCGAGGTAGACGAAGCCCAGCGCCTCGAAAAACTGCCCGCCGATGAACAGCGACTTCACGGCGTCGCGCAGCTTCTCGATGAAGCGGAAGATGGGCATGCCCACCTTGGGGATCTTCTCCAGCCAGCGCCGCACGCCGCGCTTGAAGGCGAGATAGCCCCTGCTCTGGCGCAGGTGGCTCAGGTATCCGCTGAGCGCGCCCACGTTCTTCGAGATGGACATCTCGTTGTCGTTGAGGATCACCGTCAGCGGCACGCCGCTCTGCCCGGCGTCGTTGAGCGCCTCGTAGCAGACGCCGCCGGTCAGCGCGCCGTCGCCCACCAGCGCCACGACGCGTCCGCCCGCGCCGCACAGCTCGCGGCTGCGGGCCATGCCCAGCGCGGCGGAGATCGCCGTGGAGGCGTGCCCGGCGACGAAGGTGTCGCAGGGGCTCTCCGCCGGGTCCGGGAAGCCGCTCAGGCCGCCCGCCTGGCGGAGGGTATGAAACTGTTCATATCTGCCGGTGAGCAGCTTGTGGACGTAGCTCTGGTGGCCCACGTCGAACACGAAGCGGTCCTCCGGGCAGTCGTAGACGTAGTGCATGGCGAGCGTGAGCTCCACCACGCCCAGGTTCGAGGCCAGGTGCCCGCCGGTCTCCGAGACCGTGCGCACCAGCTCCTCGCGGATCTCCGCGGCCAGCGACTCGAGCTCCTGAAGCGAGAGCGACTTCAGCTGGTTGGGATTCCGGATCTCCTTCAACATTCGTGCATCCCCAATTTCCAATTGCTGCGATTTTTGGTTGGTTCGTTTCGACGGCGGGGTCGTCCGCGCGGCTCCGGCGGGGTGGTGTGCCGGGGGTGGCGATGCGGATGAGGTGTGCGCCGTGCGGTGGGTTTTTGGGAGTTAGTGCGGCTGTTTCGATATGGGAAGCATTCTGCTTCCCATATCGAAAGGCGCCGGGGCGGCCCGCGCTTGGAGGCGGCGGAAGGTTGGGTTGGATTGGCGGGGTGTTTTGGGGGCGCGGGCCGCTTGGGGGACGCTGGGCTCCGCCCAGACCCGTTTCGGGCGCTGCCCGGACCTGCTTAAGGGGCGCTGCCCCTTAAGAATCTCCGCCAAGGAACCTGAGGTTCCTTGGATTCTCCCTTCTGGGGGGACGGTGGTTATTTGGTGCGCTGGGTGGTTTCGCGCATCAGGTTGCGGAAGAAGTCGGCTTCGGGGCCGAAGCCCTCGAGCGCGGCGAGCGCGGCTTCGCACTGCTGCTGCGCGAGCTTGCGCGCGCCGTCCACGCCCAACAGCGACACCGCCGTGAGCTTGCCCTGCTCGGCATCCTTTCCCAGCGTCTTGCCCACCTCGGCGGAGTCGCCCACCACGTCCAACAGGTCGTCCACCGTCTGGAACGCCCGGCCGAAGTACTCGCCATACTTGCCCAGCGCGTCGATCTTCGCCTCGTCCGCCCCGGCCAGCGTCGCCGCCGCGCGCAGCGGATAGATGAACATGCAGGCGGTCTTGTCCCGCTGGATGTAGCGGAACGCCGCCTCGCCCGCCTCCCCGTTGCGCTCGCAGTGCAGATCCATCACCTGCCCGGCGATCATGCCGGTCACGCCCGCGCCGATGGCGATTTCTCGAATCGCGCGAAGGGAGGCGCGCGCGTCGCCGCCGTTGGCCAGCGCTCGGCCCAACATCAGCTCGAACGCTCCATTGAGCAGGCCGTCGCCCGCCAGGATCGCCTGGCCCACGCCGAAGACCACGTGGTTCGTGGGCCTGCCCCGGCGCAGGGTGTCGCCGTCCATGCCGGGCAGATCGTCGTGGATCAGCGAGTAGCTGTGGATCATCTCCACGGCGCAGGCGAAGTCCAGCCACGCCTCCGCGTCGCCGCCCAGCATCTCCAGCGCCGCCAGGAACATCGACGGCCGCAGCCGCTTGCCCCCGGCCAGCAGGCTGTAGTTCATCGACCGCACCAGCAGCTCGGGCATTTCGCCCTCGACATAGCTCCCCTCCGGAAGCTTCGGCAGCAGATCTGCCAGGCGTTCGTTGACCAGCTTCGCGTACTCCGCAAGCGTCCTCATTGCGCTCCCTCCTCCAGCTCCTCTTCGCCGGACTCGGTCAGCACGCGAATGCGCGCGTCCCCGGCGTCCAGCAGCTTCTCCAGCATCCGCTTCAGCTGGTTCGCACGCTCGTAGGCGGCGAAGGATTCCTCCAGCGTCATCTCGCCCGCTTCCAGCGCGCGGGTCAGCCGCTCCAGCTCCTCCATGCCCGATTCAAAGGTGAAGCGCTCCTCCACGCTTCCATCCTCCCTGCGCTTATCTTCCATTCCGATCCTCCAAATTATTCGCTTCCAGCACCTCCGCCCGGACGCCGCCGTCCCGCAGGCGGATGTCGATCTCCATGCCCTTGCGCAGTTCTCCCGCCGACGAGACCACGCGCCCACCCGCGCGCACGCAGGCGTAGCCGCGCTTCAACACGCCGTCCGGGTCCAGCGCCACAGCCTTCGCGCTCAATCGGTCGAGCCTCGCCCGAAGCGCCGCCAGCCGGTTCGCCTCCGCCGTCGACGCGCGCTGCCAGAGCCGCTCCACC
>CANQGC010000263.1 GCA_947600345.1 uncultured Clostridia bacterium | reverse complement strand
CATCGTGGAGATCACGTGGTCCGCGCCGCAGCACACCCTTGATGCCCAGGTTCAGCGCGTCGGTGCAGCTGTAGCCCAGCGCGACGGTGTCGCCGCTTCGAGCCCCGAGAAAATCGGACAGCGCGCTCCGGCAGTCGTAGACGATCCGCGCCGCGGCGATGGCGCGCTCGTGGCCAGACCTGCCGGGATTGGCGTTGTACTCCGTCAGCGCCCGGCGCACCTCCTCCACCACCTCAGCGGGCTTGGGATCGCTGGTGGCGGCGTTGTCAAAATAGATGCTCATGGGATGGTTCCTCCTTCACGCCGGACGCTCGCGCGGCGTATATTAGAATATCGCAGAAGCGGGGCGGGCAGAACCCCGCGCGATGATTCGGAGGGAGAGCTTATGCAAGATATATATGGAATCGCGGCGTTTCGATCCCGGCAGCAGGTGCTGCGGTTTGAGGACGCCCTTCGGCGCGAGGGCGTGCAGGCGGGCGTGGTGACCACGCCTCGGGCCGTGGCGCTGGGCTGCGGCCTGTCGGTGCGCTTCGGCCTGAACGACGCGCCGCGCGTACAGCAGGTGCTCCGTCGGGAGAACCCCGGCAACCTGATCGGCGTCTACCGCGTAGAGCCCGGCAACGGCCGGGCGAACGTCAGCCCGCTGCGGTGAAGGAAGCACGCGGCAGCAAAAGGGAGAATCCAAGGAACCTCAGGTTCCTTGGTGAGGATTCTTAAGGGGCAAAGCCCCTTAAGCAGGTCTGGGCAGCGCCCAGTAGCGGCCCGCGCTGGAAATTAAAGGCATGTCAATTCGAACAAATGAAACATCGTCCCCATTCGCGGGCCGCAGCGGCGACACCTTTGCTTGGGAGCAAAGCGACCCAAGCAAAGGGAGCCCGCCACTAACTCGCAGGCGAAGCCTGCCGCATGGTAGAAGTTTGCGATATTCACTCGCGAATGCGAGATTGTTAGGATACGAGGCCATTCCTTCAAAGAGGAATGCCCTTGGAATATTACGCTTGCATTTGCGGAAGGTTTCATGTTATACTCGGATAGAAGGAGGGTGCGGAGACGCTGCGGCCAACGGCGACGAAGGTGATACCCCTGGAAGATTTTGCGCTCCGCGTTTCCTTTGACAACGGTGAGACGAGAGATTTCGACGTCAAGCCATACATTCGCGGGAATTGGTATGGCGAGCTTGCGGATCCGGTTTACTTCCAGAGTGCGTTTACGAATGGCTATACCGTGGAATGGGCGAATGGACAGGACCTTTGTCCGGACGAACTGTATTATGGCAGCGTGGCAGTGAAGGATTAAATCGACTTGGATCAGATAGCGTCCGTATTGAGCGGACGCTACATTTATGTGTTGCCAGATTGCCTCAAATCTTTTCTTGACCGCTCCCTCGAAAGAATAGTATAATATAACAAGATATACAAAAGCTAAGGGGGAATCGCCATGGACAGGGCGCGGGCGGCGCGGGTGATGGACGCGCTGGCGGAGCTGTATCCGGAGGCGCGGCCGGAGCTGAACTTCTCAAATCCCTACGAGACGCTGATCGCCACCATATTGTCCGCACAGTGCACCGACAAGCGCGTGAACATGGTCACGGCGCGGCTGTTCCCGCTCTATCCCGACGCCAGGGCGATGGCCCAGCTCGAGCCGGAGCAGCTCGAGCCGCTGATCAAGGAGTGCGGGCTGTACCACAACAAGGCGAAGAACATCATCGCCGCCTGCCGGGCGCTGGTGGAGAAGTACGACGGCCAGGTGCCCAGCACCCGCGCGGAGCTGATGGCGCTGCCGGGCGTGGGCCAGAAGACCGCGGGAGTCGTGCTGATGGCGGCCTTCGGCGACCCGCAGATTCCGGTGGATACCCACGTGTTCCGGCTGTCCCGGCGCATCGGCCTGGCCGACGCCGACACGCCGGAGAAGGTCGAGCAGCAGTTGCGCGCGCTGCTGGACGAGCGGATTTGGATCTACGGCCATCACCTGCTGATCTGGCACGGGCGGCGGGTCTGCCACGCCCAGAAGCCGGACTGCGCGCACTGCCCGCTGGACGGCGAGCTCTGCGGCCATTACGAATACAAGTAGGAGTTGGATACATGGCACTGTTTGTGGATGTGGTGAGCATCACGGTGAAGGCGGGCGACGGCGGCGACGGCTGCGTGGCCTTCCACCGGGAGAAGTACGTGCAGGCCGGGGGCCCGGACGGCGGCGACGGAGGGCGCGGGGGAGACGTGATCTTCGTCGCCACCGACCGCATGCACACGCTGATGGACTTCCGCTACCACCGCAAGTTCACCGCCGGCAACGGCGAGCCCGGCGCGGGCAACCGCCGCACGGGCAAGAACGGCGCGGACGTGGTGATCGAGGTGCCGCCGGGCACGGTGGTGCGCGACAAGGCAAGCGGCAAGATCGTGCTCGACCTCTACGCCGCCGGGGAGCGGCGAATCCTCCAGAAGGGCGGCAGGGGCGGCTTCGGCAACCAGCACTTCGCCACGCCCACGCGCCAGGCCCCGCAGTTCGCCAAGCCCGGCGAGAAGCGGGAGATCATCGAGCTCACGCTGGAGCTCAAGTCCATCGCGGATGTGGGCCTGGTGGGCTTCCCGAACGTGGGCAAGTCGACCATACTGTCCGTGGTGACGGCGGCGCGGCCGAAGATCGCCAACTATCACTTCACGACGCTGCAGCCGAACCTGGGCATCGTGCGCCAGGACGATTCGAGCTTCGTGCTGGCGGACATCCCCGGCCTGGTGGAGGGCGCGAGCGAGGGCGTCGGCCTGGGCCACGCCTTCCTGCGCCACGTGGAGCGCACGCGGATGCTGTTGCACGTGCTGGACATCTCCGGCAGCGAGGGCCGCGACCCGCTGGAGGACTACGACGCCATCGGCAAGGAGCTGGCCAACTACGGCGACCTGGTGAACCGCCCGACGATCGTCGTGGCCAACAAGATGGACCTGCCCGGCGCGGAGGAGAACCTCGAGCGACTGCGGGAGAAGCTGGCCGGGACGGGCGTCGAGATCTACCCGGTCTCCGCCGCCACCCGCGCGGGCTTCGACGACCTGCTGCGTGCCACGGTGCGGATGCTGGACGCCTGCCCGCCCGCCGAGCCCTTCGCCGAGGAGGAGCTGTTCGACTTCGATATGGACGCCGACGCGAGCGGCTTCGAGATCGAGCGCGAGGGCGAAGTCTTCCGCCTGAGCGGGCCATCAGTGGACCGCCTGATCGCCTCGGTCAACTTCGGCAACGAGGAATCGCTGAACTACTTCCACCGCACCCTGCGCAAGCTGGGCATCATCGACGCCCTGAGAGAGGCCGGGGCGGAGGAAGGCTCGACCGTCGTGATCGATGAAATGGAATTTGATTTCGTAGAGTGAATAATACGGAGGATGAAGCAAAATGACCACCAAGCAGCGCGCGAAGTTGCGCGCGATGTGCAATGAGCTGGAGCCGGTGCTGCAGATCGGCAAGGACGGCATCACGGACAACCTGGCGAAGCAGTGCTGGGACGCGCTGGAGGCGCGGGAGCTGATCAAGGTGACGGTGCAAAAGAACGCGCCGTTCACCGCCCGGGAGGCCTGCGACGCCCTCTGCGAGCGCGTCCACGCCGAGCCGGTGCAGACCATCGGCAGCCGGTTCTGCATCTACCGCCAGGCGCGGAAGGATTCGAAGATTAAGCTGGAGGAGCTGTGAGGCAGGGAGCCGCCCGGAGGGCGGCTCTTTTTGTAAGATATGCACAAATTTGCGATTGCGGAGGTCGATTCTATGCGGCATGAATGCAGGATTACCGTTCTGGAGACGAAGTGCTTTCCGGAGCTTCAGCAGCGATACCTGGCCGACCCCAAGTCCGGGCCGTGCCCCTTCTTCAAGCCGGGCGACACGTTCCTGCTCCGGCGCACGCCCCAGCAGGACGACTTCTATCACCTGATGGAGGGCAAATTCTGCGGCGAAGCGTGGGACGCCGTGAGCCGCTATGTCTATACCGCCTTACAAGGCGGCTCGATCATGAAGGGCTGGACAAACGACGACCGCATGATGATCGCCTGCTGCAACGACGGCACCAGGCCCGTGATATTCAAGATCGAGCGGATTGACATTCCAGAGAATGAGGAAGAGCGAGCGTGGCTCGAAAGGCAGGACTTTCGGAATTCAGCGGAGGACGCGTATACGGGGTGAACGGGGGATTTAAGTTGACGGAGGACGAACAAGGATTGCCAAGCGGTCAGCCATTATCCAAACCAACCAGCAGGGGCAAGGGGCGGCAGCTCCAAACGTACCCCCGTAACCTCGTAACCCAAAAACCAAAGGCTACAGAGGGCCGGTATTGTCGGCCCGATAACCGAACCTCGGC
>CANQGC010000262.1 GCA_947600345.1 uncultured Clostridia bacterium | reverse complement strand
CGGCCGCTGGACGGCGATTCCGGCGTTCGTGGCGATCATGGCGCTGGTGTTCTGGCTGACCTTCGGGCTGATCGGCGCGTGGCTGTCCGATTTGATGTCGCTGGGCATCGACGCGCTCACGAACCTCGTGGACGCGGGGCTGACCGCCTACGGCATCAACCCCGTGGTGCACTCGCTGGTGATCGACGGCGCGTTCGCGGGCGTGGGGAGCGTGCTGAGCTTCCTGCCGATCATCGTGGTGCTGTTCTTCTTCCTGTCGCTGCTGGAGGACAGCGGCTATATGGCCCGCGTGGCGTTCGTGATGGACAAGCTGCTGCGCAAGATCGGGCTCTCCGGCCGAAGCGTGGTGGCGATGCTGATCGGCTTCGGCTGCTCGGTGCCGGCCATCATGGCCACGCGCACGCTGCCCTCCGACCGCGACCGCAGGATGACGATCCTGCTCACGCCCTTCATGAGCTGCTCGGCGAAGCTTCCGATCTACGCGCTGTTCACCGCCGCCTTCTTCCCGAAGAACGGCGCGCTGGTGATGCTGGGGCTGTACTTCGGCGGCATACTGGTGGGCATACTGTACGCGCTGGCGCTGAAGCGCACGGCGTTCAAGGGCGAGCCGGTGCCCTTCGTGATGGAGCTTCCGAACTACCGCATGCCCACGGCCAGGAACGTATTGCAGCTCATCGGCGAGAAGGCCAAGGACTTCGCCACGAAGGCGTTCACGGTGATCTTCCTGGCGACGGTGGTCATCTGGTTCCTGCAGACCTTCGACACCCGGCTGAACGTGGTCACGAACTCGGCGGACAGCCTGCTGGCGCTGATCGGCGGCTGGATCGCGCCGATCTTCAAGCCGCTGGGCCTGGGCGACTGGCGCGTATCGACCGCGCTGATCACCGGCTTCACCGCCAAGGAGAGCGTGGTCAGCACCTTCCAGGTGCTGCTGGGCGGCAGCACGGCGGCGCTCTCGACGCTGTTCAACCGGGGCACGGCGCTGGTGTTCCTGGTGTTCTCGCTGCTCTACACGCCCTGCGTGGCGGCGGTGGCGGCGGTGCGGCGGGAGCTCGGGCGCAGGTGGTCGGCGGCGCTGGTGGTCAGCCAGTGCGCCATCGCCTGGGTGGCGGCCTTCGCCGTGGCGCTGATCCTGCGGGCGATGGGCGTGATGTGACGGTATAAGCGGGTGAAGAGTATGAATCTGGCTTCCTGGATCGTGCTGGGGCTGATTGCCCTGTGGGGGATCGTCGCCCTGGTCTACGTGATTCGGCACCGGGGAAGCAACTGCGGCGGAAGCTGCGGGGGCGGCTGCAATGGAGATTGTGCACACTGTAAGATGCACCATATGGAAAAGCAATCGTGAGACACGAAAGGGAGGGGGCTTACCATGAACAAGAGGAGAATCGTCTGCTTCGGCGACTCCAACACCTGGGGCGACCGGCCCGCGATCGGCGGGCGCTTTGACGACGACGTGCGCTGGACCGGCAGGCTCCAGGCGCTGCTGGGCGACGAATACAGCGTGATCGAGGAGGGGCAGAACGGGCGGACCACCGTCTGGGACGACCCGGTGGAGAACCGGCTGGCGGGGCTCACCTACCTCTGGCCCTGCATGGAGAGCCACCACCCCTTCGAGCTGATCATCATCATGCTGGGAACCAACGACACCAAGTACTACTTCGGCGCGGAGGCGGCGAACATCGCCCGCTCGGCGGGGCGGCTGGTGGACATGGCGCAGAAGTCCAACTTCGGCCCGGACTACCGCGCGCCGCAGGTGCTGCTGGTCTCGCCGATCCGCATATCGAACAATCCCGTGTTCGAGTGCTCCTTCGGCGCCCAGGCCGAGCGCAAGTCCCAGGGCTTCTCCGAAGCCTTCCGCGCCGAAGCCGAGCTCTTCCACTGCCACTTCCTGGACGCCGCCGAGTATGCCAATCCCAGCAGGGAGGACGGCCTGCACATGGACGCCGCGGGCCACGCCGCCCTGGCGCAGGCGATGTACGAGAAGGTGAAGGAGATACTGGAGATCTGTTGAATTCACAGCTTCCGTGAATAGGAAAGCTTGACACCACATATGACACCATGCTATAATGATGGCGGAGGGTAAATCGGAATGTCGTCCTGGGAAAAGCTGCTGGCGCGAATTCAATCGCTGTCCAATGACCTTCGATTTGAGGAGCTGCAGCGGGTGATGGAGGAATGCGGATATACCATGCGGATGCCGCGCGGCGGAAGTAGTCATGCGACCTTCCGCAAGGCGGGTTGCGCGCCGATCACCATTCCGAGACATGAGCCTATCAAGCGGGTTTATGTAGAGATGGTGCGCGAGATCGTCGAGAGCGAGGTGGAGCGATGATGCGCGGATTGGAAGAGTACATGAAGCTGCCCTACCGAATGGAGATCGTCTCGGACGGCGAGGGAGGCTACGTTGCGTCCTATCCCGAACTCAAGGGTTGTCTCACGAGCGGGGAGAGCATCGAGGCAGCCGTCGCCAACGCCGAGGACGCGAAGAGGGAGTGGATCGCCGCCGCATTGGAGGACGGTTATACCATTCCGGAGCCGGAGCGTGACGCGGATTACTCCGGCCAGTTCAAGCTGCGCATTCCCAAATCGCTGCATCGCAGGCTGGCGGAGGAATCGCGCCGGGAGGGAATCAGCATGAATCAGTACTGCCTGTACCTCCTCAGTCGGAACGACGCGCTTTACACGAGAAACTGACGCCATAAGAGAGCGAGGGGAGCCGTCCAATGGATGGCGCCCCTCGCTCTCTTGCGGACGCTTCACTCGTCCGCCTCGGCGATCTCCAGGTATTTTTCGAAGACCTCGTTGAGCTCCTCCTCGGAGTCGATGGTGGTGTAGAAGTCGTTGCCGTCCTCGTCCTGTTCGATGCGCATGATGACCAGCTCGTCCTCCTCCACGTCCTCCATGGGCTCGGCGGGGGCCAGGCAGATGTAGATCCTACCCTTGTGCTCCAGCGTCATCAGGTGCTCGAACTTGACTTCGTTGCCCTCGTCGTCCACCAGCTCCACGATGTTCTCCGCGTCCAGCTCCATGTCCTGATCCTCGAATTCGGGATTCCCATTCTCCTTGTCAACCATATGCCAAACCTCGCTTTGAAACAGTCGTTTATTTCCAGCTCCGGCGGGGGCGTCCTTCCAGCCGCCCGCGTCCAGAAAGGATTGCAGAATGTACGTGGCCGCCAGCTTGTCCACCACGCCCTTGCGCCTGGCGCGGGATACGTCCGCCTCCAGCAGCACGCCGGTCGCCAGCTTCGTGGTCAGCCGCTCGTCCTGGTAGCGCACCTCGCAGCCCAGCGCGGCGAGGGCGTCGCCCATCTTGCGCACGCGCTCGGCCTGGAAGCCCGCGCTTCCGTCCATGTTCAGCGGCAGCCCGCAGAGTACGCGGCGCGTGCCGTAGCGATCGCACAGCTCCATCACCCGCGCGGCGTCCTGCTTGCGGCCCTTGCAGAAGATCGTATCCACGCCCTGGGCCGTGATGTCCAGGGGGTCGGACACCGCCACGCCGATGCGCTTCTCGCCCACGTCCAGGCAGATCACCCGCATCCCTCACACCACCTTGATGCAGAACTGCGGGCACACCCGCGCGCAGTAGCCGCAGAACACGCACTTGCTCTGGTCGATGGTCGCCCGGCCGTTGACGATGGAGATCGCCCTCTGGTGGCAGCGCTCGGCGCAGCGGCCGCAGCCCTCGCAGTAGTCGTGCACCATCATCTCGCGCCTGCGGCGGCTGAGCGCCTCCATGGGGGAGGGATCGCCCTCGGCCAGCGCCACGTTGGCGTCGATCTCGGCCTCGCTCTGCATGCCCACGGCCACGCTGTCGATCAGCGGGCTGTTCAGCGCGTACTCCATCGCCTCCCGGTTGGAGGCGATCAGGTGGCCGCCGCCCAGCGGCTTCATGGCGAATATGCCCACGCCGAATTCGCGCAGGCTGGCGATGGCGGCCTCCATGTCCTCCCGGCTGCCGTCGCGGATGCCGATGCCCTCCAGGTTCAGGATCGGGTGCACCACGCGAATCTTCGGAAAGCGCAGGCAGGCGCGCACGCAGCCGGCGTAGTGGGTGCTGGTTCCGACCGCGCCGATGCGGCCCAGGGCGCGCTGTTCCTCCAAAAAGTCGAGCGCCTCCTCATGGCCGCGCAGGGTGTAGAGCGACTCCTGCTCGTGCAGCATGAAGAGGTCGACGTATTCCCGGTCGAGGCCGCGGAAGGCGCGCTCGAGCGCGGCTTGCGCCGTGGCGCGGTCGTAGCAGTAGGCCTTGGTGCTGACGACGTAGTCCGGCGCCTGCTTCAGCGCCAGGCGGATGTGCGGGTAGGTATCGTACAGATCGGCGGTGTCCAGGAAGCGAATG
>CANQGC010000261.1 GCA_947600345.1 uncultured Clostridia bacterium | reverse complement strand
CAAGATACTGGCCTTCGGCCGGGGCGACCTGCTCTACCTGTTCAACTTCAACACCACCCAGTCCGTGACGGACTTCTTCCTGCACGCTCACACCACCGGCCCCGGCAACTACCGGGCGATCTTCTCCAGCGACGACGCGGAGTTCGGCGGCCAGGAGCGCATCAGCAAGGACTACATCTACCAGACCAAGGACATCGAGGGCCGTGGCATGGGCTTCGAGGTCTACATCCCCTGCCGCACCGCGGTGGTCTTCCAAAAGGTAAACTAACCCCACCCCCAAAGAAACGCCCGCCCCAAACCGGAGCGGGCATTTCTTCGCCCACCGCGCATCCCCCTCACTCTACCCTACGCCATCCCACACCATCCCCAAAAACAGACGAAGGCCTCTGCCCCTCAGATCTATGGGGGCAGAGGCCGTGCCTCGCACCAAGGAAACAAAAGAAGCCCAAACGCAGGACTTCCGCCCCATAATCTACGGGGCGGAAGTCCGTCGCTTAAACGCGGCAGCATATGGCCGCCGGCTATTCTTCTTCGTCCTCCTCGGGGAGCTCGGCGTCGTGGTAGACGGCCTGGGTGTCGTCGTAGTCCTCCAGCCAGTCGATCAGCTTGCGAACCTTGGCGACGCTCTCCTCGTCGGGCAGCTCGGTGGTGCTGGTGGGCACCATCTCGCGCTCGGCGGAGAGGAACACGCAGCCCGCCTCCTCCAGCTTGTCGCGCACGCCGGAGAAGTCGTTGGGGGCGGTATAGATCACGGCCACATCCTCGCCCATCTCCACATCGTCCGCGCCGCAGTCCAGCGCCAGCATGGTCAGCTCGTCCTCGTCCATGCCCTTGGAGTTGTCGATCTCGATCACGCCCTTGCGCTCGAACTTCCAGGACACGCAGCCGCTCGCGCCCAGGGAGCCGCCGCACTTGTCGAAGATGTGGCGCACCTCGCTGGCGGTGCGGTTCAGGTTGTCGGTGACGATCTCCACGATCACGGCCACGCCGCAGGGCGCGTAGCCCTCATAGGTGATCTCCTTGTAGTTGCTGGCGTCGCCCTCGCCCGCGGCCTTCTTGATGGAGCGCATGATGTTGTCGTTGGGCATGTTGGCGGCCTTGGCCTTCGCCACCACGTCCTTCAGCTTGCTGTTCAGGTTCGGGTCGGCGCTGCCGCCGGTCTTGACCGCGATCACGATCTCGCGGCCGATCTTCGTAAAGATCTTGCCCCTCGCGGCGTCCGTCTTCGCCTTCTTATTCTTGATGGTAGACCATTTGTTATGTCCCGACATGGACTTTCCCTCCCAGTTTCAACTTATTATATCATACCACAAACCACTGGCGTTCGTCAAGAATATGCGGTATAATGGATGTAAAGAAGCTATGGAGGCGGGCAAAATGGCGACTGTGAGCGGCATCCGCGAGGTTCGCGGAGTGATGGAAATCTCGCTGGACGGCGTGGTCTGGCTGCGCGTGCGCAAGAAGCACTTCGCCAAGCGTCCGCTCACCGAGGGCGCGGCCGTCGATCCGGAGGCCTACGTGGATTCCCTCGCCGCCGTCCAGGCCGCCGACTGCTACGAGGCGGCGCTCACCATGCTCGACCGCGCCGCCTTCTCCGGGGGCGATTTGCAGGCCAAGCTCACGCGCGCGGGCTACGCCGCGCCGGCGGCCGAGGCAGCCGTCGCGCGCCTGCGCGAGAACCGGCTGATCGACGACCGCCGCTTCGCCGAGCGCATCGCCCAGTCCCAGCAGAGCAAGCCCGTGGGCGCCTACGCCGTGCGCCGCAAATTGCGGGCCAAGCATCTCTCCGAGGACGACATCGACGCCGCGATGGAGGGCTTCGACGACGAGCAGCAGCGCGCCGCCTGCAAGAGCGCGGCGGAGAAGCTCTGGCGAAAGTATGCGGAGCTCCCCGTTCGAGAGGGCAAGGCCAAGCTTTCGCAGGCGCTGGCGAGGCGCGGCTTCGGCTGGGACGCGATCAGGAGCGTGGTGGAGGAAATCGTATCGGATTTCGACGAATACGAGTGAGAAGAGGACGGCATGCGCCGCCCTCTTTGTTTGTCGGGAGTTTTGATGAAATGCGAGGGTTTGCAGTCGTTGTTGCGGTTTGGCAGGCTTCGCCTGCGAGTTAGTGGCGGACTCTTTTGGCCTGGGAAGCCCTCCGGCTTCCCAGGCCAAAAAATCGCCGCCGCGGCCCGCGGTATAGAGGCGATGTTGCCTTGGCTCGCTTGATCAAGCTTTGAATCGGTACCGCGGGCCGCTGGGGTTGCGCTGGGCGCTGCCCAGACCTGCTTAAGGCAACACCGCACAGATAAGGTGGTCGGCAGGTGAATGAATTTTTCGTCAGATGCAAGTGCAGATTCCGAAGGCTTACTGGAGGTAAGTCGAGGAATTTGCACGCCGCAGATGGCGGAAAAGGCATCGCCTGACGCCGCCGTTCTGTGCGGTGGTGCCTTAAGTTTACTTCTTCCGGTTCGCTTTCGCGCATCCCTCCAGCTTCGCCCGCAGCTCCGGGTTCGCCTGGATCAGCGCCATGTCCTCTCCGTCGGCGGTCCGGTAGACCACGGCGACGATCGGAAGGTCGACGCCGCCCCGGGTGGCGCTGGTCTTCCGGGCGTGGGGATAGCGCCGCCTGGCCTCCGCCGGGTCGCCCACGAAGGCGATCTGTCGCAGGTAGATGTCCACGATGTGGCGCGGGCGCTTGCCGTAGCTGCGGTTCAGGCGCAGCACGTCGTCCGTCAGCTCGTAGACGTACTTGACGATGAATACATGCAGCATCCACAGCGCGATGCCGCCGCCCAGTATCCAGAACACCAGGGAGGCCGGATTGTAGCCGATCCACCGCGCCAGAAACGCGCCGCACAGGAAGTTCAGTATCACCAGCACCGCCACCAGGCCCAGGATCAGCGCGATGCCCTGCAGCGCGCCCAGCTTCTTGCGCTCCACGATTTGCTTCATTGCTCCATCACCCAAGAATATTATAGACAAAAACCGCGCAAAAGGCAAGCACATGCCGCCCCAAAAGCGTCCGCTCCGATCCGAGGATTCGCGGCGGACCCTTTCCACCACCGCGCCCGGCGAAGCGCGGCCGTCGCGCGGCACTTGACATCGCCGCCCCTGAGGTTTATTATGGAGGCATAGCATGCAAATTGGAGGGATTTCCCATGAGAGAGCAGCCGAGGCTCGCGGAGATGATCAAGGGCCAGGTGTTCGACGGCTATCTGCTCACCCGCGCCGCCGCCCAGCGCACCAGTTCCAACGGCGGCAAGTATCTGGATATGACGCTCTGCGACACCTCCGGCGAGGTCAACGCCAAGATGTGGGACGGCCTGACCCCCGCGCCGAACGTGGCCGACGTGATCCGACTGCGCGGCGTGATGCAGGAGTACAACAACCGCCCGCAGCTGCGCGTGGACAAGATGCGCCCGGTCACCGAGAAGGACGACTTCGACATGAGCCTGCTCGCGCCCTGCGCGCCGCTGCCGCCCGAGGAGATGAAGGGCGAGATCCTGGCGCGCATCGACGAGATCGCCGACGAGCAGCTCCGGGCGCTGGTGCTGGCGCGGCTGAACGAGTGCGGCCCCCAGCTGGACTACTACCCCGCCGCATCGAAGCTGCACCACGCCGAGCGCAGCGGCCTGCTGCACCACACCAGCACGATGCTGCGGATGGCGAAGCGCGTGTGCGAGGTCTATCCCCAGCTGGACGCCGACCTGCTGGCCGCGGGCGTGATCCTGCACGACCTGTGCAAGATCGACGAGATGGCCGCCGATCAGATCGGCATGGTCTCCGACTACACCGCCGAGGGCATGCTGATCGGCCACCTGGTGGCGGGCGTGGCGGCGCTGGACCGCTGCGGCCGGGAGCTGGGCACGCGCAAGGAATTGCTGATGATGCTCGAGCACATGATCCTCTCCCACCACGACCTGCCCGAATACGGCAGCCCCAAGCCCCCGATGTTCCCCGAAGCGGAGGTCCTCCACGTCCTGGACCTGCTGGACGCCCGCATGTTCGAAATGACCCGCGCCCTCCAAAACGCCCAACCCGGCGGCTTCACCGAGCGCATCTGGTCGCTGGAGCGGAGGCTGTATCGCAGGAAGGAAATGCCGGTGCGCAGGGAGGAGCCGGAGGAGTAGGTGGCTCCCTGCGCCGACCCCATGAATCGGGGGGTGGATGATTGATGCGCAGGCGCGAAGCGAGAGTGCCCTGCCGGGCACGTGGACGCCTCACGGCGTGGGTTTGCGCCTCACGGCGATGCCGCCTTGCGGCGGCATAGGTTCAGGAATCTCCACTGGAGATTCCTTCAGCAACGGCCCTGCGGGCCGTCGCTGCTGCCTGCGGGCAGGGGCGCCTGCCGGCGGCCC